>NZ_JAMYSF010000013.1:0-165837 GCF_040321775.1 Mesorhizobium sp. M0243
GAGCTGATCGTGCCGATCGCCATGGAAGAGAAGCTGCGCTTCGCTATCCGTGAAGGCGGCCGCACCGTCGGTGCCGGCATCGTCGTCACCATCAAAGAGTAATTTGGACTTAAACCGATCTGTCGCGGGCGCGGGAGTTGCCCGCGCCGCGCCAGAACAAGGAAGTGACGCATGAACGGACAGAATATCCGCATCCGCCTTAAGGCGTTTGACCACCGCGTGCTCGACGCCTCGACGAAGGAAATCGTGTCGACGGCCAAGCGTACCGGTGCAAACGTCCGCGGCCCCATTCCGCTGCCGACGCGGATCGAAAAGTTCACGGTCAACCGGTCGCCTCACGTCGACAAGAAGAGCCGCGAGCAGTTCGAGATGCGCACGCACAAGCGTCTGCTCGACATCGTCGATCCGACCCCGCAGACGGTCGATGCTTTGATGAAGCTCGATCTGGCCGCCGGCGTCGACGTCGAGATCAAGCTCTAAGGGAATGAGAGCGCGGTAAGGGGCGGTGCCCCTGGCCCGGAACTCTAAAGGAATTGAACCGATGCGTTCAGGTGTGATTGCAAAAAAGGTGGGAATGACCCGCATCTATAACGATGCCGGGGAACATGTTCCCGTCACCGTTCTCCTGATGGAGAACTGCCAGGTCGTGGCCCAGCGCACGCAAGAGAAGAATGGCTACACCGCCGTTCAGCTCGGCGTTGGCCTTGCCAAGGTGAAGAACACGTCGAAGGCGATGCGCGGCCATTTCGCGACCGCTTCCGTCGAGCCGAAGGCGAAGGTCGCCGAGTTCCGCGTCTCCGCCGACAACATGATCGATGTCGGCGCGGAGATCACCGTCGAGCACTTCGTCGCCGGCCAGAAGGTCGATGTGACGGGCACGACGATCGGCAAGGGTTTTCAGGGCGTCATTAAGCGCCACCACATGGGCGGTGGCCGTGCGACGCACGGTAACTCGGTTTCGCACCGTACGCACGGTTCGACCGGCCAGCGCCAGGACCCGGGCAAGGTGTTCAAGGGCAAGCATATGGCTGGCCACATGGGCGACACCCGCGTCACCACGCAGAATGTCGAGATCGTATCGACCGACGCCGACCGCGGCCTGATCCTGATCCGCGGTGCGGTTCCCGGATCGAAGGGCGCCTGGATCCTGGTCCGCGATGCGGCCAAGGTGGCACTGCCGGCCAATGCGCCGAAGCCTGCCGCGATCCGCGCCGTTGCTGCCGAAAGTGGCGCCAAGAACGAGGCTCCGGCCACAGAGGGAGCGGAATAATGGATCTCAAGATCACAACGCTGGGCGGCAAGGACGCCGGCAAGGTGGAACTCTCCGACGAGATTTTCGGCCTTGATCCGCGCGAAGACATCCTGCAGCGCGTCGTGCGCTGGCAGCTTGCCAAGAAGCAGCAGGGCACGCACAAGACCAAGGGTCGCGCCGAGATCGCGCGCACCGGCGCCAAGATGTACAAGCAGAAGGGTACGGGCCGCGCCCGTCACCATTCGGCACGCGCTCCGCAGTTCCGCGGCGGCGGCAAGGCCCACGGCCCGGTCGTTCGCAGCCACGAGCACGAACTGCCGAAGAAGGTTCGTGCTCTCGGCCTCAAGCATGCTCTCTCGGCCAAGGCCAAGAGCGCGTCGATCATCATCATCGACGAGCTGAAGCTGACCGAGGCCAAGACGAAGGCGCTGATCGCGAATTTCGCGACGCTGGGCCTGACCAACGCTTTGCTGATCGGCGGCGCCGAGCTTGACAAGAACTTCAAGCTGGCGGCGACGAACATCCCCAACATCGACGTGCTGCCCATCCAGGGCATCAACGTCTACGACATTCTGCGCCGCGGCACGCTGGTCCTTTCGAAGGCCGCCGTCGAGGCTCTCGAGGAGCGTTTTAAATGACCGACCTTCGTCATTACGACGTGATCGTCTCGCCGGCGATCACCGAAAAGTCGACCATGGCCTCCGAGCAGAACAAGGTCGTCTTCAACGTCGCCAAGAAGGCGTCGAAGCCGGAAATCAAGGCCGCCGTCGAAGCGCTGTTCGGCGTCAAGGTGATGGCCGTGAACACGCTTGTCCGCAAGGGCAAGATCAAGCGCTTCCGTGGCACGGTTGGCCGCCAGAGCGACGTCAAGAAGGCGGTTGTGACGCTGGCCGATGGCCAGTCGATCGACGTCGCGACGGGTCTCTGAGCAAGGCCGCGAGGACAGAACAATGGCACTGAAAAAATTCAACCCGGTAACGCCCAGCACCCGTCAGCTGGTCATCGTCGACCGCTCGGGCCTCTACAAGGGCAAGCCCGTCAAGGGTCTGACCGAAGGCCTGACCAAGTCGGGCGGCCGCAACAATCATGGTCGCATCACCGCCCGCTTCATCGGCGGTGGTCACAAGCGTTCGTACCGCATCATCGACTTCAAGCGCCGCAAGTTCGACGTCGTCGGCACGGTCGAGCGCATTGAATACGATCCGAACCGCACCGCTTTCATCGCGCTGATCAAGTATGATGATGGCGAGCTGTCCTACATCATCGCTCCGCAGCGTCTGGCTCCCGGCGACAAGATCGTGTCCGGTGAATCGGTCGACGTGAAGCCGGGCAATGCGATGCCGCTGGCTTCGATGCCGGTCGGCACCATCGTCCACAACATCGAGCTGAAGCCGGGCAAGGGCGCTCAGGTCGCCCGTTCGGCAGGTGGTTACGGTCAGCTGGTCGGTCGTGACCAGGGCATGGCGATCCTGCGCCTCAATTCGGGCGAGCAGCGTGTCGTTCACGGCTCCTGCATGGCCACTGTTGGCGCCGTGTCCAATCCGGACCACGGCAACATCAATGACGGCAAGGCCGGTCGCACGGTTTGGCGTGGCAAGCGCCCGCACAATCGCGGCGTGACCATGAACCCGGTCGACCATCCGCACGGCGGCGGCGAAGGCCGCACCTCGGGTGGCCGCCATCCGGTTTCGCCCTGGGGCAAGCCGACCAAGGGCAAGAAGACGCGGTCCAACAAGGCGACCGACAAGTTCATCCTGCGCTCGCGCCA
This sequence comes from Mesorhizobium sp. M0243, assembly GCF_040321775.1. Classification (NCBI taxonomy): domain Bacteria; kingdom Pseudomonadati; phylum Pseudomonadota; class Alphaproteobacteria; order Hyphomicrobiales; family Phyllobacteriaceae; genus Mesorhizobium; species Mesorhizobium sp. M0243. The sequence goes on from NZ_JAMYSF010000013.1 coordinate 3,021, forward strand.
TCAGCGCAAGAGCTAAGAAGAGGTAACGCCAAGTGACTCGTTCGATTTGGAAAGGCCCCTTCATTGACGGCTACCTTCTCAAGAAGGTGGACAAGGTTCGTGAAGGTGGTCGCAATGAGGTGATCAAGATGTGGAGCCGTCGCTCCACCATCCTGCCGCAGTTCGTCGGCTTCACCTTCGGTGTCTACAACGGCCAGAAGCATGTTCCCGTCTCGGTGAACGAGGACATGGTCGGTCACAAGTTCGGTGAATTCGCTCCGACCCGGACCTATTACGGTCACGGCGCGGATAAGAAGGCGAAGAGGAAATAATCATGGGCAAGGCCAAAGCTCCGCGCAGGCTTGCTGATAACGAAGCGCGCGCCGTATTGCGCACGATCCGTATCAGCCCGCAGAAGCTCAACCTCGTTGCCGCGCTGATCCGCGGCAAGAAGGTCGCGACAGCGCTTTCCGATCTCGAATTCTCGGCCAAGCGGATTTCCGGCACGGTCAAGAAGACGCTGGAATCGGCAATCGCCAACGCGGAAAACAACCACGACCTGGATGTCGATGCACTGATCGTGGCGGAAGCCTATGTCGGCAAGTCGATCGTCATGAAGCGGTTCCATGCCCGTGGCCGCGGTCGCGCCAGCCGTATCGAGAAGCCGTTCTCGCACCTCACGATCGTCGTTCGTGAAGTCGAAGAAAAAGGGGAGGCCGCATAATGGGCCAGAAAGTCAATCCGATCGGTCTTCGCCTCGGCATCAACCGCACCTGGGATTCGCGCTGGTTCGCGAACACCGGCGAGTACGGCAAGCTGCTGCATGAGGACATCAAGATCCGCAAGTATCTCGAGAAGGAGCTCAAGCAGGCTGCCATCTCGAAGGTCGTGATCGAGCGTCCGCACAAGAAGTGCCGTGTCACCATCCACGCTGCGCGCCCGGGCCTGATCATCGGCAAGAAGGGCGCCGACATCGAGAAGCTTCGCAAGAAGCTGATGGAGATGACGAAGTCCGAGACGCACCTTAACATCGTTGAAGTGCGCAAGCCGGAGATCGACGCGACCCTGGTCGCCCAGTCGATCGCCCAGCAGCTCGAGCGTCGTATCGCGTTCCGCCGCGCCATGAAGCGCGCCGTTCAGTCGGCGATGCGCCTCGGTGCCGAAGGCATCCGCATCAACTGCGCCGGCCGCCTCGGCGGCGCCGAGATCGCGCGCATGGAATGGTATCGCGAAGGCCGCGTGCCGCTGCATACGCTGCGTGCGGACGTCGACTACGGTACGGCCGAAGCGCACACGGCTTATGGCATCTGCGGCGTCAAGGTCTGGGTGTTCAAGGGCGAAATCCTTGAGCATGACCCGATGGCTTCGGAGCGTCGGGCCAGCGAAAGCGATGCAGCGCATGGCGGTGGTGGTGATCGCGAACGCGGTCGTCGTCGCGAAAACGCCTGAGACATTTAGGAATTTGGAGTTAGAACGATGCTGCAGCCAAAGCGCACAAAGTTCCGCAAGCAGTTCAAGGGCCGTATCCATGGTACCGCAAAGGGCGGCACCAACCTGGATTTCGGTGGTTTCGGGCTGAAGGCGCTTGAGCCGAACCGCGTCACCGCACGTGAGATCGAGGCGGCCCGCCGCGCGATCACGCGTGAAATGAAGCGCGCTGGTCGCGTCTGGATCCGTATTTTCCCGGACGTGCCGGTCACTTCGAAGCCGACCGAAGTCCGCATGGGTAAGGGCAAGGGTGCGGTCGACTACTGGGCGGCGCGCGTCAAGCCGGGCCGTATCATGTTCGAGATCGACGGCGTCAATGAAGAAACCGCCCGTGAGGCACTGCGTCTCGGCGCGGCCAAGCTCTCGGTCAAGACGCGCTTTGTGCAGCGCATCGCAGAATAAGGACGGGCTGATCATGAAAGCCGAAGACATCCGGACCAAGACCCAGGACCAGCTGACCGACGACCTGGCCAGCCTGAAGAAGGAGCAGTTCAACCTGCGCTTCCAGAAGGCCACCGGCCAGCTCGAGAAGACCGCGCGCGTGAGACAGGTCCGTAAGGATATTGCGCGTATCAAGACCATCGCTGCGGAAAAGTCCGCGGCTAAGAAGGCTTAAGGACGAAAACCATGCCAAAGCGCATTCTGCAGGGCACCGTCGTCAGCGACAAGAACGAGAAGACGGTTGTCGTCAAGGTCGAACGGCGCTTCACGCATCCCGTGATGAAGAAGACCGTGCGCATGACCAAGAAGTACAAGGCGCACGACGAGAACAACGCCCACAAGGTAGGCGATCAGGTGTTCATCCAGGAATCGAAGCCGATTTCCAAGGACAAGCGCTGGATCGTCGTGTCTTCGGACCAAGCCTGACCTCGGGCGTAAACAACGAATTTTGGACAGACCGGGGAGGGGCTTTGAGCCCATCCCGTTAGAAGAGAAGAAGGCGGCCAGTCATGATTCAGATGCAAACAAACCTCGACGTCGCGGATAATTCCGGCGCCCGTCGTGTCATGTGCATCAAGGTGCTGGGCGGCTCGAAGCGGAAATACGCTTCCGTGGGCGACATCATCGTGGTGTCGATCAAGGAAGCCATTCCGCGCGGCCGCGTGAAGAAGGGCGATGTGATGAAGGCGGTCGTGGTTCGCACGGCCAAGGACATCCGCCGCCCGGACGGCAGCGTGATCCGTTTCGACAAGAACGCGGCCGTTCTCGTCGACAACAAGAAAGAGCCGATCGGCACGCGTATCTTCGGACCGGTTCCGCGCGAACTCCGCGCCAAGAACCACATGAAGATCATCTCGCTCGCGCCTGAAGTGCTGTAAGGAGCCGGACCAATGCAAAAGATTAGAAAAGGCGACAAGGTCGTCGTGCTGGCCGGCAAGGACAAGGGCCGTTCGGGCGAAGTCCTCTCGGTGCAGCCGAAGGAAGACACCGCGCTGGTGCGCGGCGTCAACATGATCCGCCGTCACCAGAAGCAGTCCCAGTCCCAAGAGGGCGGGATCATCACCAAGGAAGCGCCGATCCAGCTGTCGAACATCGCGCTGGCCGACCCCAAGGATGGCAAGCCGACCCGCGTCGGCTTCATCTTCCAGAAGGACGGCAAGAAGGTGCGCGTCGCCAAGCGCTCGGGAGAAGTCATCAATGGCTAAGGCTCAAACCACGAAGCCCAAGGCTGAAAGCAAACAGTCCAAGGCTCAGAACACGCCGCGCCTCAAGCAGGTCTACAACGAGACCATCCGCAAGGCGCTGCAGGAACAGTTCGGCTACGACAACGAGATGCAGGTTCCGCGCATCGACAAGATCGTGCTGAACATGGGCGTTGGCGAAGCGACCGCCGATTCGAAGAAGCCTTCGATCGCGGCCGAAGACCTGGCGATGATCGCCGGCCAGAAGGCCGTCGTCACCCGCGCCCGCAATTCGATCGCCGGCTTCAAGGTCCGCGAGAAGATGCCGATCGGTGCCAAGGTCACGTTGCGCAAGGAACGCATGTACGAGTTCCTCGACCGCCTCGTGAACATCGCACTGCCGCGCGTCCGCGACTTTCGCGGACTGAATCCGAAGAGCTTCGATGGCCGTGGCAACTACGCCATGGGCATCAAGGAACACATCGTGTTCCCGGAGATCAACTACGACAAGGTTGATCAGATCTGGGGCATGGACGTCATCGTTTGTACGACTGCGAAGACGGACGACGAAGCCAGGGCGTTGCTCAAGGCCTTCAACTTCCCCTTCCGCCAGTAACGGCAGCGAGAAAAGGAAAAATCTGAAATGGCAAAGACCAGCTCAGTCGAGAAGAACAACAGGCGCCGCAAGCTTGCTGACCAGTACGGTCCCAAGCGGGCTGCGCTCAAGGCGATCATCATGGATCAGTCCAAGCCGATGGAAGAGCGCTTCCGCGCTCAGCTGAAGCTTGCCGCCATGCCGCGCAACTCGGCCAAGATCCGCATCCGCAACCGCTGCGAAGTCACCGGCCGTCCGCGCGCCTACTATCGCAAGCTCAAAGTATCGCGCATCGCGCTTCGTGATCTCGGCAATAACGGCCAGATCCCGGGCCTGGTCAAGTCGAGCTGGTAAGGAGGACATAACATGTCATTGAGCGATCCTCTCGGCGATATGCTGACCCGCATCCGCAACGCGTATGGCCGCAAGAAGTCGAGCGTTTCGACGCCGGCTTCGCGTCTGCGCACCCGCGTCCTCGACGTGCTGAAGGCTGAAGGCTATATCCGCGATTACAGCCAGACCGACTTCGACAACGGCAAGTCCGAAATCGAGATCGAGCTGAAGTATTTCGACGGCGCGCCGGTCGTGCGCGAAATCGCCCGCGTCTCGAAGCCAGGCCGCCGCGTCTATGTTTCGGCCAAGTCGATCCCGCAGGTCGCCAACGGCCTCGGCATCGCCATCCTTTCGACACCGAAGGGCGTGATGGCCGACCATGAAGCACGTGAACAGAACGTCGGCGGTGAGATCCTCTGCCAGATCTTCTGATCTGGCAGTTGACCGCAAAGTGGAATCCGGTCTTCGGATCGTTCCCGAAGACAGAGACCTGAAACAAGAGAAGTGACGAGGACAACAAAATGTCTCGTATTGGAAAGAAACCCGTTTCGCTGCCGCAGGGCGTGACCGCGACCGTCAACGGCCAGACCGTGACGGCGAAGGGCCCCAAGGGTGAGCTGAAGTTCGTGGTAAACGACGAAGTGCTGGTCAAGATGGAAGGCAGCGAGATCGCTGTCCAGCCGCGCGACCAGACCAAGACCGCCCGCTCCAAGTGGGGCATGTCGCGCACGCAGATCGTCAACATCCTGCAGGGCGTCAAGGACGGTTTCGAGAAGAAGCTCGAGATCACCGGCGTCGGCTATCGCGCGGCACTTCAGGGCAAGAACCTGCAGCTGGCGCTTGGCTTCAGCCATGACGTCGTCTATGAGACGCCGCAGGGCATCACCATCACGGTGCCGAAGCCGACTGAAATCACCGTGGCCGGCATCGACAAGCAGCAGGTCGGCCAGGTTGCGGCCGAGATCCGCGAGTATCGTGGTCCGGAGCCCTACAAGGGCAAGGGCGTCCGCTATGCTGGCGAGAAGATCGTCCGCAAGGAAGGCAAGAAGAAGTAGTGGGCCTGGCCTCGAGAGGTTGAAGACTTTTCGGAAAAGGCCAAGCCAGGAAGTGTAACGCCGCGGGGAGCGGTCGCGGGAGGCGCTTTCGCCTACCGCATATGGCGGCCCCCGTTTTTTGAAGGCAAGGAAGACCATCATGGGTACCAAGGAATCCACGCAGCGCCGCGCGCAGCGCGTCCGTCGTCAGATCAAGAAGGTCGCCGGCGAGCGCCCGCGTCTGTCGGTCCACCGCACGTCGAAGAACATCTACGTGCAGGTCATCGACGACGCCAAGGGCCACACCATCGCTGCCGCTTCGACGCTCGAGAAGGACCTCAAGGGTTCGCTCAAGACCGGCGCCGACACCGCCGCCGCGACCGCGATCGGCAAGCTGATCGCCGAGCGCGCCACCAAGGCCGGCGTCAAGGAAGTCGTCTTCGACCGCGGCGCCTACATCTATCACGGCCGCGTCAAGGCGCTCGCCGAGGCTGCCCGCGAAGGTGGCTTGAGCTTCTAAGCATAGTCCCGAAAAGTTGCAGACTTTTCGGATAGGGATTATGCGAAGGAATTGATTTCGCCCCCGGTGACCGTTCCCGATTTATTCGGGGCGAGGCACCGGATCTTATCAGCAACCGTGCTTCCGGAAAAAAACAAGGAACAGGATATGGCACAGGAACGTAGGGATGGCGGCCGCGGCCGCGATCGTGAAGAACGCGATGACGGCATGGTGGACAAGCTCGTCCACATCAACCGCGTCGCCAAGGTCGTCAAGGGCGGCCGTCGCTTCGGTTTTGCAGCACTCGTCGTCGTCGGCGACCAGAAGGGCCGCGTCGGCTTTGGTCACGGCAAGGCGCGCGAAGTGCCGGAAGCTATCCGCAAGGCAACTGAATCGGCCAAGCGCGACATGATCTTCGTGCCGCTGCGCTCGGGCCGTACGCTGCACCATGACGTCGAAGGACGCTGGGGCGCCGGACGCGTGCTGCTGCGCGCTGCCAAGCAAGGTACCGGCATCATCGCCGGTGGCCCGATGCGCGCTGTCTTCGAGACGCTCGGCATGCATGACGTGGTCGCCAAGTCGATGGGTTCGTCGAACCCCTACAACATGGTTCGCGCCACATTCGACGCGCTGAAGAGCCAGATGCATCCCAAGGATGTGGCTGCTGCTCGCGGCATCAAGTATTCGACCCTTCAGGCCCGCCGCGGCACCGCCGTTGCGGCTGAAGAATAGTCGATCTGACCAGGGATTTTGACCATGGCCAAGAAAGCAACCAAGACCATCACCGTTGAGCAGATCGGTTCGCCGATCCGCCGCCCGAAGGAACAGCGCGCAACGCTGGTCGGCCTCGGCCTCAACAAGATGCACAAGCAGCGCACGCTGGAAGATACGCCCTCCGTGCGCGGCATGATCGCTGCCGTCCAGCATCTCGTCCGCGTCGTGGACGAGGGCTGAGCCAGAGCGCAGGAGAACTCAGATGAAACTCAACGATCTGCGTGACAAGGACGGCGCGACGCACTCCAAGAAGCGTCTCGGCCGTGGTATCGGCTCCGGCTCCGGCAAGACCGGCGGTCGCGGCGTCAAGGGCCAAAAGGCGCGCTCCGGCGTCGCCATCAACGGCTTCGAAGGCGGCCAGATGCCGCTCTACCGGCGCCTGCCGAAGCGTGGCTTCAACAACATCTTCGCCAAGAGCTTCACCGTCGTGTCGCTGGCCCGCATTCAGGTGGCCATCGACGCCAAGAAGCTCGATGCCAAGGCGACCGTGACGGCTGAATCGCTGGTTGCCGCCGGCGTCATCCGCCGCGTCAAGGACGGCGTGCGCATCCTCTCGGACGGCGAGATCAAGGCGAAGCTCGCCTTTGACGTCGCCGGCGCCTCCAAGGCCGCGATCGAAAAGATCGAAAAGGCCGGCGGTTCGGTCAAGCTGCCGCAGGAAAAGGCAGCCGCCGAGTAACGGCAATTTGAAGCGCGATCGGCAAGAGTTGGATCCGTTTTTGCTCACGATTGCGCTTTGATCTGCTCAACGAGGCGGCCGCGTCAACGCGGCCGCTTGCATGTTTAGAGCCCGGAGCTTATCTCGTGAGCTTCGGTGAAACGCGCCGCCTGACCTCAGGGCCATCAAGCGTTACCAAGCGGAGAATCAGGCATGGCTTCGGCTGCTGAACAATTAGCCTCGAATCTGAATTTCTCGGCCTTCGCCAAGGCGGAGGATTTGAAGAAGCGCATCTGGTTCACGATCGGCGCGCTGCTCGTCTATCGCCTCGGCACCTACATCCCGCTTCCTGGTATCAATCCCGACGCCTTCGCCCAGGCATTCTCTTCGCAGAGCAAGGGCGTGCTTGGCATGTTCAACATGTTCGCCGGCGGCGCCGTGCAGCGCATGGCGATCTTTGCGCTCGGCATCATGCCTTACATCTCCGCGTCCATCATCATGCAGCTGATGACCTCGGTCATCCCGTCACTGGAAGCGCTGAAGAAGGAAGGCGAACAGGGCCGCAAGGTCATCAACCAATACACGCGCTACGGCACCGTGCTGCTTGCGCTGGTTCAGGCCTATGGCATTTCTGTCGGTCTGGAAGGCGGCAACGGCATCGTCAGCGATCCCGGCATGTTCTTCCGCATCTCGACCGTTGTCACGCTGGTCGGCGGCACCATGTTCCTGATGTGGCTGGGCGAGCAGATAACCGCGCGCGGCATCGGCAACGGCATTTCGCTGATCATCTTCTCCGGCATCGTCGCCGGCCTGCCGCACGCCATCTCCGGCACGCTGGAGCTTGGCCGCACCGGCGCGCTGTCGACCGGCCTGATCCTGGCGATCATCGTGCTGGCCGTCGTCGTCATCGCACTCATCGTGTTCTTCGAGCGCGCCCAGCGCCGCTTGCTGATCCAGTATCCGAAGCGCCAGGTCGGCAACCGCATGTTCCAGGGCGATACCTCGCATCTGCCGCTGAAGCTCAACACGTCGGGTGTCATTCCGCCGATCTTCGCCTCGTCGCTGCTGTTGCTGCCGGCCACCGTCGCGGGTTTCTCGCAGACGACCAACATGCCGGCCTGGGCAAGCACCATTCTGGCTGCACTCGGACATGGCCAGCCGCTCTACATGGCATTCTATGCGGCGATGATCGCGTTCTTCGCTTTCTTCTACACTGCGATTGTCTTCAACCCGAAGGACACCGCCGACCAGCTCAAGAAGCATTCAGGCTTCATCCCGGGTTATCGTCCGGGCGAGCGCACCGCCGATTACATCGATTACGTTCTCACCCGCATCACCGTCGTCGGCGCCATCTATCTGGTGCTGGTGTGCCTGCTGCCGGAGTTCCTGATCTCGGCGACTGGCGTACCATTCTACCTTGGTGGCACATCGCTTCTGATCGTGGTCAGTGTCACGCTCGATACGGTTGCGCAGATTCAGGGCCACCTGATCGCGCACCAGTATGAAGGCCTGATCAAGAAGTCGAAGCTGCGCGGGGGGAAGAAAGCCAGATGAGGTTGATATTGCTTGGGCCGCCAGGAGCGGGCAAGGGGACGCAAGCACAAAGACTGGTAGAAAAACACGGCATACCCCAGCTCTCGACGGGCGACATGCTGCGTGCTGCCGTCCAGGCAGGCACCGAAGTCGGCAAGCGCGCCAAGGCGGTGATGGATGCCGGTGAACTGGTGTCCGATGCGATCGTCAACGCGATCGTCGCCGAGCGTATCGATCAGCCCGACTGCGCCAAGGGGTTCATCCTCGACGGCTATCCGCGGACCCTGGTGCAGGCGGATGCGGTCGAGCAGATGCTGTTGGATCGCTCCCAGGCCCTCGACGCCGTCATTGAGCTCGTGGTCGACGACAAGGCCCTGGTCGGCCGGATCGTCAAGCGCGCCGACGAGGCGCAGGCAGCCGGCCTTCCCGTTCGCAAGGACGACAACCCGACGGTGTTCGAAGAGCGCCTGAGGGAATACTACAAGAAGACGTCGCCGCTGATTGGCTACTACTATGCCAAGGGCAAGCTCCGCAGTGTCGACGGCATGGCCGATATCGACGCCGTGACGGAACAGATCGAAGCGGTGCTCAAGGACGCAGTGCGGGGAAATTAACGATTGCACTTGACGGAAGCGGTTCGCTGCGGTATGGCGGCCCGTCTTCCTATCAGGCATGAGCTTTGCTTGTCCGCAAGGGCAAGGCAGCCGTATTGAACTGGAAACTTCCGCATGGGCCGGCCTCCACCGGACGCGGGGCAACTTAAGACAGCGCCGTGCCCGCCTCGTTTTTGAGGATTGGCCGGCCCACATGGAGAAGGGAAGAACATGGCTCGTATAGCCGGCGTCAACATTCCGACCAACAAGCGCGTTGTCATTGCGCTTCAGTACATTCACGGCATTGGCAAGCGGTTCGCCCAGGAGATCGTCGACAAGGTCGGCATCCCGGCCGAGCGCCGCGTCAACCAGCTGACCGACGCGGAAGTGCTGCAGATCCGCGAAACCATCGACCGCGATTACCAGGTTGAAGGCGACCTGCGCCGCGAAGTCTCTATGAACATCAAGCGGCTCATGGACCTCGGCTGCTACCGCGGCCTGCGTCACCGCCGCTCGCTGCCGGTCCGCGGCCAGCGCACGCATACCAATGCGCGCACCCGCAAGGGCCCGGCCAAGTCGATCGCCGGCAAGAAGAAGTAATTTGTTAGGGGAATAAGGGAGTAGGGGAGTAAGGCAGTAGGGAATGCCCATCAATCGGGCCGCACTTTTCCCTACTCCCTTACTGCCCTATTCCCCTACTCCCTTACGAAGGTGGAGCCGCTGGCATTACGGCGGTGTAGAGATCAACTGAAAGGACTATCATGGCCAAGGAAGCCGCTCGTGTTCGCCGTCGCGAACGCAAGAATATCTCGTCGGGCGTTGCCCACGTCAATTCGACCTTCAACAACACGATGATCACCATCACCGACGCGCAGGGCAATTCGATTGCCTGGTCGTCGGCCGGTGCCCAGGGCTTCAAGGGTTCGCGCAAGTCGACCCCGTTCGCTGCCCAGATGGCTGCCGAGGATGTTGCCAAGAAGGCCCAGGAACACGGCATGCGCATGCTCGAAGTCGAGGTCTGCGGGCCCGGCTCCGGTCGTGAATCGGCATTGCGCGCCCTGCAGGCCGCCGGCTTCACCATCACGTCGATCCGTGATGTGACGCCGATCCCGCACAATGGCTGCCGCCCGCGCAAGAAGCGTCGCGTCTAAGCATTTATCGAACGCCGCGCGAGCGCCCTTGGGCGCTCCTCCGCGGCATTCCAGGTCGCCCGCCACGATTGGATGGTGGCGGGTCAACGGAAGGAAAGCATCATGATCCAGAAAAATTGGCAGGAACTGATCAAGCCGAACAAGATCGAGTTCTCGTCGAAGAAGAAGACGCTGACCACGCTGGTCGCCGAGCCTCTCGAGCGTGGCTTTGGCCTGACGCTGGGCAACGCGCTGCGCCGCGTGCTTCTGTCTTCGCTGCGCGGTGCGGCTGTTACCGCCGTGCAGATCGACGGCGTTCTGCATGAATTCTCGTCCATCGCCGGTGTGCGCGAGGACGTGACCGACATCGTCTTGAATATCAAGGAAATCGCCATCCGCATGGAAGGCGATGGTCCCAAGCGCATGGTCGTTCGCAAGCAGGGACCGGGTGCTGTTCTTGCCGGTGACATCCAGACGGTTGGCGACGTCGAGATCCTCAACCCCGACCACGTCATCTGCACGCTGGACGAAGGCGCTGAAATCCGCATGGAATTCACCGTCGACACCGGCAAGGGTTACGTGCCGGCCGACCGCAACCGCGCCGAAGACGCGCCGATCGGCTTGATCCCGGTCGACAGCCTTTATTCGCCGGTCAAGAAGGTCTCCTACAAGGTCGAGAACACCCGCGAGGGTCAGGTTCTCGACTATGACAAGCTGACCATGACGATCGACACCGACGGTTCGATCACCGGCGAGGACGCGGTGGCTTTCGCCGCCCGCATCCTGCAGGACCAGCTCGGCCTGTTCGTCAACTTCGACGAGCCGCAGAAGGAAGTCGCCGCCGAGGCCGTCACCGAGCTCGCCTTCAACCCGGCGCTGCTCAAGAAGGTCGACGAACTCGAGCTTTCGGTGCGTTCGGCCAACTGCCTGAAGAACGACAACATCGTCTATATCGGCGACCTGATCCAGAAGACCGAAGCCGAGATGCTCCGCACCCCGAACTTCGGCCGCAAGTCGCTGAACGAGATCAAGGAAGTCCTGGCGGCGATGGGCCTGCACCTCGGCATGGAAGTGCCGGACTGGCCGCCGGAAAATATCGAAGACCTCGCTAAGCGTTACGAAGACCAATATTGAGCATGAATTCCAAGGATCGGCGGCGTGGGCCGCTCGATCCGACGGTCATGCGGAAAACCATCAGAGGCCACGGCCTCTTGAACAACTGAAGAAGGAAAAGAGCCATGCGCCACGGTTTCAAAGGCCGTCGCTTCGCCCGAAGCATTAGCCATCGCAAGTCGATGTTCGCCAACCTCGCCGTGTCGCTGCTCGAGCACGAGCAGATCGTCACGACCTTGCCGAAGGCGAAGGACCTGCGTCCGATCGTCGAGAAGCTGGTGACGCTCGGCAAGCGCGGCGACCTGCACGCCCGCCGCCAGGTCATTGCCCAGATCGGCAATGAAGGCGTCGTCAAGCGTCTGTTCGACACCATCGCGCCGCGTTACGCCAACCGCAATGGCGGCTATCTGCGTATCATGAAGGCGGGCTTCCGTCACGGTGACAACGCCGCCATGGCTGTCATCGAGTTCGTCGATCGTGACGTCTCGGCCAAGGGCGCCGGCGACCGCGCTCGCATCGAAGCCGAAGGTGCCGACGCGGATGCCGCAGCCGCATAAGGCTCGGTTTTCCCAATGAGTTCAAAGGGGCCTGCGGGCCCCTTTTTTGTTTGCCGATGTTTGCTGTCCATCGGCCAGCGCCAGGTACTGGCTTCCGCTCAACAGCTTCCAATTGAATGCACCCGGTACCTCTTCAGTCTTCGGGTAGGGGTATGAATAGATACTGTCGAGGACGGCTTGAGAATCGATTTTCGCCATCGATTGCGATGGGGAGGAGACGTTCAAATAGGTTTCGGCGTCTTGGTTGCCGATGAAGTCGGCAGCCACATGAAAATGTATCTGAATCGGTCCGGCGCAGATGTTCATTCCGATGTCATGGCCGGACGTCGCGTAGAAAACCTTGGCCTGATCTGGAGTCCAAAGGCCGGCACCCAGGAACTCTGATGGCTTTGTCTTTCCGCTGAACCCGTCCAGGGAGACTGCAAAGCGAGTGGTGAGAGCCTCCAAATCGCCTTTGAGGCAACTGGCCTGCTCAATTTGAAACCAGTTCATCTGGCGAGGCGGCGTGATATCAAAGGAAATTTCGAGCTTTCCGAACGTCCAGTAATCTGGATCGACATGCTCAGGCGTGCCGAGCACTTCGACAATCTCGGCCATTGTCATGTCGGGGGAGATCGGCCCCCAAGCTGCCGGTCTTCAAAAAGTCACGGAAAGACAGGAGTTGTTTTTTCATCAGGGCCACGAGGTTTTCGGTTTCAAGGTCAGCTGTAGCTGTTTTGCTGCCCAAAATAATCGGATTTCAGCGGCTTAGCCTTTCATTTTGCACAATCGTCGGGACAATGCCCCCGAACTTGCCTTGGAGGATTCGCGAATGCGCGCCAGAAGACTGCCCTTTGTTCTGCTTTTCGCCGTCATGGCGTTTGCGGCCGCACCGGTGGTCAGGCAGGCATTGGCCGAGGAGACCAAGACCGATCCCGGCCTGTCCGATGTGCTGACCGACCTGCTGCATGGCGTCGAAGGCGAAAACGCCACGGCTGGTCCCGACAAGCGTGTGCCGTTCGGCCGCGAGGAGGTGCAATTGTCCTTTGCGCCGCTGGTCAAGCAGACAGCCCCGGCGGTGGTCAACGTCTATGCCTCGCAGACCGCCAAGGTGACGTCGCCTTTCGACGGCGATCCGTTCTTCGAGGAATTCTTCGGCCGCTCGCAGCCGCGTGCGCAGTCTTCGCTCGGCTCCGGCGTGCTGGTCGATCCGACCGGCGTCGTGGTCACCAATTACCACGTCATCAAGGATGCCGACCGGGTCAAGGTGGCGACGGCGGACGGACGCGAGTTCGACAGCAAGGTGCTGCTCAAGGACGAGACACTCGACCTCGCCGTGCTCAAGATCACCTCGGACAAGCCGTTTCCGGTTATCGCCATCGGCGATTCCGACGCGCTTGAGGTCGGCGACCTGCTGCTGGCCATCGGCAACCCCTTCGGCGTCGGCCAAACCACCACCAGCGGCATCGTCTCGGCATTGGCCCGCAGCCATATCGGCGTCTCCGATTCCAGCTTCTTCATCCAGACCGACGCCGCCATCAATCCGGGCAATTCCGGCGGTGCGCTGATCAACATGGGCGGCCAGCTGGTCGGCATCAACACCGCCATCTACAGCCGCAGCGGTGGTTCGATCGGCATTGGCTTTGCCATTCCCTCGAATATGGTTCGCGCTTTTGCCGACGCGGCCAAGGCCGGGCTCGACTTCTTCGAGCGGCCCTATGTCGGCGCCGAGTTCGAATCGGTGACGCCGCAGATCGCCGAATCGCTTGGCATGGAGAAGCCGACCGGTGCGCTGGTCTCGTCGGTCGAAGCGACCGGTCCGGCCGCCAAGGCAGGGCTCAAGCCCGGCGACGTGGTGCTGCAGCTCAACGGCAAGCCGGTCGAGAGCATCGAAGCGCTGGACTACCGGATGGCGACGCTGTCGATCGGCACCACCGCCAACTTCGCGGTTTTGACCAAGGGCCAGCAAGCGGCGATGGATATAGCGCTGGAGCGTGCTCCGGAAGGCATGAAGGCTGCCGAGGTGACGCTGCATGGCCGCAGCCCGTTTTCGGGCGCCAAGGTCGCGGAGCTGTCGCCCCGGCTCGCGCAGCGGCTTGGCCTGCGCACGGACATCAAGGGCGTCACCGTGGTCGACATCAACCGCGATTCTCCGGCCGCCGATTTCGGCTTCCAGCCGGGCGACATCGTGCGTGAGGTGAACGGCACCACCATCGATACCGCGGCGACCCTGGAGCTGGCGGCCAAGACGGATACGCGCTGGTGGCGCTTTACCGTCGAGCGTGGCGGGCAGATAATGCGTCAGGTGTTGCGTTATTAGGGCTGGTTCCGTGCATTCGGGCTCATGCTCCAACGAAAAAGAAGTGCATGGCCGATCTGTTCAGCGTCGATGAACCGGAAAAGACCTCGCCTGGGCGGCCGCTGGCCGACAGGCTGCGGCCGAGAAACCTTGGCGAGGTCGTCGGCCAGGAGCATCTGACCGGCCCTGACGGCGCGCTGACCCGGTTGATCGGTTCCGGCTCGCTCGGCTCGATGATCTTCTGGGGGCCGCCCGGCACCGGCAAGACCACCGTGGCGCGCCTGCTTGCCGGCGAAACCAGCCTGGCCTTCGAGCAGATATCGGCTGTCTTTTCCGGCGTCGCCGACCTGAAAAAGGTGTTCGAAGCGGCCAAATTGCGCCGCACCAATGGCCGCCAGACCTTGCTGTTCGTCGACGAGATCCATCGCTTCAACCGTGCCCAGCAAGACAGCTTTCTCCCGGTCATGGAGGACGGGACAGTCGTGCTGGTTGGCGCCACGACCGAAAACCCGTCCTTCGAACTGAATGCCGCTTTGTTGTCACGCGCGCGCGTTCTGGTCTTCCATTCGCTTGGCGAGGAGAGCATCTCCAAGCTGATGACGCGGGCGGAGGAGACCGAGGGCAGGGCGCTGCCGCTCGACGACGAGGCGCGGGCCATGCTCATCCGCATGAGCGATGGCGACGGCCGGGCCTCGCTGACGCTCGCGGAGGAAGTCTGGCGGGCAGCCAAACCCGGCGAGGTCTTCGATCCCGAGGGACTGCAGCGCATCGTCCAGCGCCGCGCGCCGATCTACGACAAGGGCCAGGACGGCCATTACAATCTGATCTCGGCGCTGCACAAGTCGGTGCGCGGTTCAGACCCTGACGCGGCTCTCTACTATCTCGCACGCATGTTCGATGCCGGCGAGGATCCGCTCTATCTAGGCCGCCGGCTGGTCCGCATGGCCATGGAAGACATCGGCCTTGCCGACCCGCAGGCGCTTGTCGTCGCCAATGCCGCCAAGGATGCCTACGACTATCTCGGCTCGCCCGAAGGCGAACTCGCCTTTGCCGAGGCCACCGTCTATCTCGCCACCGCGCCCAAATCCAACGCCGTCTATAACGCTTTCAAGGCTGCCACGCGGGCCGCCAAGGAACATGGTTCGCTGCTGCCGCCCAAGCACATCCTCAACGCGCCGACAAAGCTGATGAAAGCGGAGGATTACGGCGCCGGCTATCGTTACGACCATGACGAGCCGGACGCCTTTTCGGGGCAGGATTATTTTCCGGAGAAGATGGGCCGCCAGACCTTCTATGATCCGCCCGAGCGCGGCTTCGAGCGCGATATCAGGAAGCGGCTCGACTATTGGGCGAAGCTGCGCAAGGAGCGGGAATAGCGGGTTTGCGTGAGGCCGTTGACCAGATCCGCCAGGCAGCCAGCCGGCCACGATAGCAGGGCCGTTGTGTGGTAACCCAAAAAACCTTATCAAGGCGCACGGCCGGGCGGTGGCCGTTGCCTTGATTTGGGCACCTCATTCGCAACAGGATCGCGCTTCGCGCGTGGAAAAATGACAAAAACCCTTCGCAAATCCCTTCGCAAGTTCGCCATTGCCATCCCGCTTCTCGCCCTTGGCTTCTATTTCATTCCCATCCTGACGACGATCTTCATCATCTGCGGCCTGATCGACGTGCTGCGCAACGACCGCAAGGATCTGTCGCTGTTCTCAGGCTATTTTCTCGGCAACGGCCTGTTCACCTGGCTGCTTTCGCCGTTCAATCTGCTGGTCGACCTCTTGTGCTACAGAAATCCGGGCGTCTGGAAGCTGGAGCAGTTTCCCGCCGACTACCAGCGCGAGGTCAACGAGGTCCTGGACATCTTCAAAGCGCGCAAGGATGAGATCATTGCCGACATCGACGCCAATTTCGGCGCCGGCCGGCGCGGCATGTATGTCTACCAGTGGTACGGCAAGCACAGGATCGATAATGTCGCCGAGTTCAACAAGGATTTCAAATACATCAAGACCATAGCCGTTTCCGTCTTCAGCAAGCGCGAATCGACGTCCTGGCATTTCGGCCCGCTGCGGCTCAGCCTGCGCATCCTCTACAATCTGATCCCGGTGAAGTCGGAGATTTTCGTCGAGTGCGGCAACGTCAAGAATTACTGGTACGACAATCCGCTGTTCATCTTCGACGACACGCTGCTGCATCGCTCGGTCAACGAGTATGACGGCCGCCGCTACTGCGTGTTCATGGACATTATCAGGCCGTCTCCGGTTCCCCGTCTCATCGCGGGCATGCTCGCCATCGTCTCGGTCAGCGTCGAGCGCATCAATTCCATGTTCTACAAGAACTGGAAGATGATCGGCTCGACCAAGCCGAAAAATGCCGGGACGACCTGAGCTTTAGAGAACCGGCGCTGCCGGCGGCATTTGGGTGCTCCGCATGTGAGATTTGGCCCATCCTTGTGGCCGCTCATGCGCCGGAACGGCTCCTGGCTGCATGAACGGCGGCCCGGGCTGACTTTGACAGTTCTGCCTCTCCCCTCCTGGCGGCTTCAAGTGACGAAGAACAGATCTCTCGGATTTTGGGCAACGACCTATGTGTGCACCGCTCTGCTGGGAGTTGCTCTTGCTCTCACCTATGTAGGGCTTGAACAGCCTGTCTATTACTGGGACTTCGCTGCCTATTTCGACACGTTCAGCCGGCAAGGCACGCTCTTGGTTCAGAGCCCTCTCGAATGGCTCAGCCACCTGAGAACCTCGATAGCCACGGATGACTACAGTGCGGCGATCCTGGTGCCGCTGATGCCGTTTCACATCATTTTTGGCGATTCGAGGTTTTCCTACATCGCCGGAACAGTCGCTGTTTATCTGGTCCCGACCGCTCTTCTCATCGGCAGAATAAGCTATCTGGAGGCGGCGACCGGGACGTCTTCATACCGAAGCTGGCTCACCGTATGGATTGCGGCCTTTCTCTACACGCCCTTCTGGGCGGCGACGCTTCGCGGGTTGCCTGACATTGCCGGCTGTTTCGCGCTTTGCGCGGCAACCTATTTTCTCTGGAAATCGAGGTTCCTGACCCATGAACCGGTGATCAGCGGAATACGTGTCGGCGTATGCCTGTGGTTGGCATTCGTGCTGCGCCGCTGGTACGCCTATCCCGTCATCGGGGTCGGAATTTCCGCAGCCTTCTTCTGTTTTCTGCAGGCGAAAGACCGGGACTTTCCGGCACTCCGCAATGCCGCCGTCGGGGGCCTGTGTGCGATCCTCGTGGTTATCGGAGCCGCGCTGACCTTCCAGCAACCCCTGATCCTCAAGATACTGGGAACCAGCTATGGCGACCTTTACAGCGGATACAAGACAAACTTCGGTTCACAGCTTGGCCAGGTAGGATCGCGGCTCAGCTATGTGAACTGGCTGTTGATCGTATTTGGCCTTTACATCTCCATCATACGCCGAAACAGATTTTCCCTGTTCTGTGCCGTTGCTTCGGCACTCACCTTCGTCCTCTTCACCCGCATGCAGGACCCGGATCGCCATCATTCGGTGCCAGTATTTCTTTGGCTCTTTCCTGCCTACGCCCAGGCAATCGTTGCGATCGGTTCGATGCCGGCACTGAGATCGCTATGGTCGAACGCCGCGATAGCCGTTGCCGCCGGGCTGGCGTTTTTCGGTACTTTTTTCCCGACTGGCCGCCAGGTGCTGTCACCGATCAGCTACGTCTTTGCCAGCGAAGCCACGCTCCCGCTGCACCTCGACAATCTTCCAGAATACAGGCGCCTTATCGATGACCTTCTTGGAAAGATGGGACCTGAGGACCGGTTGTCGGTATTTGCATCCAGCGGGATGATGAGCGATTCATTGCTGTATGAAATGGACAAGGACCTTTACCCTCGCATCGAGTGGGCTTGTCAGGTCGATAGTCGCGATCGATTCAGACCGGCGGCGTTGAAGTCCAAATACGTTGTCGTGACCGATCCGCCCGTTACCCATCTGCAGCCGGGTGCGCAGCTCTGTGTCTCGATACCGGACCAATACATTGTCGAGGGCAAAGGCATCGGCGCAGCATACAGGCGCATCGCGGCGTACCAGCTGTCCGGCGACGTCAAGGGCTACCTCTACGAACAGGTGCGCCCTGTCGGCAAAACGGAGATCGATGACCTCTACAACGAGTTCAGGAAAAAATATCCGGGATGGGCAACGCCTGAGTGGTGACGAACTCGGCCAATCCGTGCGGTTGCGCCCGCAACGAGGGATTGACCGGGCAGCCGTGCGGGGGCAGTAAACGGTCATGTTCAATCTGTTTCTCGTCGTCGTCGGTGGCGGCATCGGTGCCGGAATTCGTCACCTTACCAACATCGGCGCGCTGCGCCTTGTCGGCCCCAGCTATCCCTGGGGCACGATGGCCATCAACGTCATCGGCTCCTTCGCCATGGGGCTGTTCATCGCCTCCATGATGCGCCGTGGCGGATCGAACGAGGTCAGGCTGTTCGTTGCTACCGGCATTCTTGGCGGCTTCACCACCTTCTCCGCCTTTTCGCTCGATTTCGCGACGCTGTGGGAGCGGGGAGCCACGCTGCCTGCGCTGGCTTATGCCCTTGCCAGCGTCATTGGCGCCATTATCGCCCTGTTTCTGGGACTTTGGCTCGCAAGAAGCCTGCCTTAGTGCTATTGCCGCGCCAAGAACAGGCCGGGCTTCGCTCGGGAAACGGATAAGCGACAAAAAATATGGCAGGCGTTGAACAGATCACGGTGGAGGCCGGCGAGGCGGGCATGCGGCTCGACCGCTGGTTCAAGACCCATTTCCCGGGCCTTGGTTTCGGCCATTTGCAGAAGCTTCTGCGCTCCGGCCAGATCCGTGTCGACGGCGGTCGGGTCAAGGCGGACACCCGTGTCGAGCCCGGCCAGATGGTTCGCGTCCCACCGCTCGAGGTCGACAAGAAGGGCGAGAGTGCGCTGACCGGCCACTCGATCCGCAACCAGGGCGATGCCGATGTTCTCGCCAAGATGCTGATCCACGAGGATCCCAAGGTTTTCGTCTTCAACAAGCCGGCGGGCCTTGCGGTGCAGGGTGGCTCGGGCGTCACCCGCAATGTCGACGACATGCTGGAGGCCTGGCGCAACCAGAAGGGCGAGAAGCCCAGGCTGGTTCACAGGCTCGACCGCGACACCTCGGGCGTGCTGGTCGTCGCCCGCAGCCGGCTGGCCGCCATGAAGCTCTCGGAAGCGTTTCGCGCCCGCGAGACCAAGAAGACCTATTGGGCGCTGGTCAAGGGCGTGCCGCCCAAGCGCGAGGACAAGATCTCGACCTGGCTGATCAAGGAGCCGACGCCGGACGGTGACCGCGTGCGTGTCGCCGCGCACGGCGAAAAGGGCGCCGATCACGCCGTGTCCTACTACCGGATCATCGAGCAGGCGGCGCAGACGATGACCTGGCTGGAGATGGAGCCTTATACCGGCCGCACCCACCAGCTTCGCGTTCATGCCGCCCACATCGGCTGTCCGATCCTGGGCGATCCGAAATATTTCGAGGCCGACACCAACTGGGACTTTCCCGGCGGCATTCAAAACCGCCTGCATCTGCATGCGCGCCGCATCATCATTCCGCATCCCGACAAGGGCGTCATCGATGTCACAGCGCCAATGCCGCCGCACATGCGACAGAGCTGGAACCTGATCGGCTTCGACGACGCCAGCGCGGAGGACTGATCGTGAGCGGCGCCACCGACGGGCTCGCCGCCGATACGCTTGATCGCCGCGACACGGTCGACATGGCCGCCGCCGCCATCATGGTCGGGCTGACCTTTTCCTGGGGGCTGAATTACGTCGCCGCCAAGATCTCCTACGCTGGCTATGATCCGGTTTTCCTATCGATCGCGCGCTCGATCATCGGCGGCCTGTGTGTCTTTGCCTGGTGCCGGTGGCGCGGCATCGCGCTTTTCACGCGCGACGGGACCTTGCTCGCCGGCATCGCGGTTGGCGCGCTTTTCGGCATCGAGTTCCTTTGCCTTTATGTCGGCCTGGAGCATACGACCGTTGCCCGCAACACGCTGTTGGTCAACACGATGCCGTTCTGGATGCTGCTCGGCGGCCATTTCCTGCTCGGCGAGCAGATCACGTTGAGAAAATTCCTCGGCCTGCTGCTGGCCTTTGCCGGCCTTGCCGCGGTGTTTTCCGACAAGCTCGGCGGCGGCGGAGACATGCTGTTCGGCGATCTTCTGAGCCTCGGCTCCGGATTCTTCTGGGCTTTGACCAATATCCTCATCAAGCGCTCGAAGCTGGTCGAGGCGAGCGCCGAGAAGCTTCTGCTTTACCAGCTCGCCGGGGCAGCGATCGTCGGCGTCTTGGTGCTGCCTCTCGCCGGCCCGCCCGTTCGCGATCCGACCGTGCTGCCGACTTTGGCGCTGCTTTTCCAGGCTGTCTACATCGTCGCCTTCACCTATGTGCTGTGGTTCTGGCTGCTGCGGCGCTATCCGGCATCGGGCCTGTCCAGTTTCACCTTCCTGTCGCCGGTTTTCGGCGTGCTGTGCGGCGCCATGTTCTTGAATGAGCCGCTGACCATGCGCATTTTCCTGGCACTTGGCCTGATTGCCGCCGGCCTGATTATCGTCAACCGGCCGGCGCGCAAGCTGACGCCGGTGTAAGAGAGACCTTCATGCGTGATATCCTCAACGACCTCGAAGCGGGCAAATATCTTTCCCATCCCGATCCGGTGCGTCGCGCCCAGATCCAGATGAAGACGCATCTGCCGAAGCGCTTCTACAAGGCCGCCTCTGTCGCACCTGTCGACAATGGCTTTGCCGTGCATCTCGACGGCAAGCCGGTGCGCACCCCGGGCAAGGCGCTGCTGGCGCTGCCTACCGAGGCAGCAGCAGTGCTTGCCGCCGACGAATTCGCCGCCCAAAGCGAGACCATCAATCCGGTGACCATGCCGGTGATGCGTCTCGTCAACACCGCCATCGACGGTGTTGCCAGCGACCCGCAGGCGGTGCTGGAGGATATCCTGCGCTTCGCCTCATCCGATCTGCTCTGCTACCGCGCCGACGTACCGCAGGGGCTGGTGGAGCGGCAGAACCAGCATTGGGATCCGGTGATCGACTGGGCGAGGGGAACACTCGGGGTCCGCTTCAATCTCGCCGAGGGCATCATTCATGTCGAGCAGCCGCGCGAGACCATCGCCGTGCTGGGCAGCCATCTTGCTCAGCGAACAGAGCCGCTGCGGCTCGCCGCCATCCATGTGATGACGTCGCTGACCGGTTCGGCTCTGCTGGCGCTGGCTGTCGATTTCGGCGAACTCGATGCCGATCCTGCCTGGGCCGCTGCCCATGTCGACGAGGACTGGCAGATCGAGCATTGGGGGCAGGATGCGGAGGCCGTTGCCCGCCGCGCGGCTCGCAAGCGCGACATGATGGCTGCTGTCGGCCTGCTGGAAGCGCTCAAGCGCTAAGGAGTTTTCCCAGCTCGCCCGGATTCATCCCGCAGTGCACCTAATACCAAAGTCATAATCCCAAAGACGCGCTGCCTTTGGCAGGCGCTTTCTGTCATTTTTCCGAATGGCTGTCGTTGAGTCCGTGCTCGGAGGAGAACGCGGACGGTGTCGCGCAGCATCGAGAACGGGTCTCACGGGAGGATAACGCAATGGCAATCGCATCGACCGCCGGCGGAGCAAGCCGCGGCATGACGCGGGAGGAGAAGAAAGTCATCTTCGCTTCCTCGCTCGGCACCGTTTTCGAATGGTATGATTTCTATCTCTACGGCGCATTGGCCGGAGCGATCGGCGCGGCATTCTTCGCCTCCTATCCAGAGGCGACTCGCAACATCTTCACGCTGCTGGTTTTCGCCGCCGGCTTCCTGGTGCGCCCGTTCGGCGCGCTGGTGTTCGGTCGCATTGGCGATCTCGTCGGCCGCAAATACACATTTCTTGTCACCATCCTGATCATGGGCCTGTCGACCTTCCTGGTCGGCCTGCTTCCCGGCTCGGCGAACTGGGGCATTGCGGCGCCCATCATCCTGGTCGGGCTGCGCATGCTGCAGGGCCTGGCGCTCGGCGGTGAGTATGGTGGTGCGGCGACCTATGTCGCCGAGCATGCTCCCGACGATCGCCGCGGCTTCTATACGTCGTGGATTCAGACGACGGCGACGCTCGGCCTGTTCCTGTCGCTGATCGTCATCCTGGTCGTGCAGAATTCGCTGAGCAAGGAGGATTTCGCGGCTTGGGGCTGGCGTATTCCGTTCCTGCTCTCGGCCATACTGCTCGGCATATCGGTCTGGATCCGCCTGTCGCTTGCCGAATCGCCGACTTTCCAGCGCATGAAGGACGAGGGCAAGGGCTCCAAGGCGCCGCTGACGGAAGCCTTCGGCCAGTGGAAGAATGCCAAGATCGCGTTGCTCGCGTTGTTCGGCCTCACCGCCGGCCAGGCTGTGGTCTGGTACAACGGCCAGTTCTACGCGCTGTTCTTCCTGGCGAATGTGCTCAAGGTCGACCCACAGTCGGTCAACATCATGATCGCGATTGCGCTGGCGCTCGGCGCGGTCTTCTTCGTCGTGTTCGGCTGGCTATCCGACAAGATCGGCCGCAAGCCGATCATCATGGCCGGTCTCGCGCTGGCGATCGTCACCACCTTCCCGCTGTTCAAGGCGCTGACATGGGCCGCCAACCCGGCGCTCGCCACCGCCCAGCAGAACACGCGTGCGACGGTGACCGCTGCTCCGGGGGACTGCAAGTTCCAGTTCAATCCAACCGGAACACGCAAGCCTCTCACCTCGTGCGATATTGCGACGGACTTCCTGGCCAAAAGCTCGGTGCCCTATGATATCGTCACGACAGCGGCAGCGGGAACAGCGGCCAGCGTCAAGATCGGCGCCGAGACCGTGACGTCTTACGACGCCGTGGCGGCCGCTGATAAGGCTGCTCCAAGCGATGCGGCTTTCAAGAAGGCGATCAACCTGGCGCTTCAGGACGGCGGTTACCCACTGAAGCGTGCTGCCGCCAAGGTTGCTGACCAAAAGCTCGACGCCTTTGTCGCGGCCAATCCCGAACTGAAGCTCGACGCGGCAGCCATTCGCGCCGGTGAAAAGGCCACTGTCCCGCTCGCCCAGGCGGTCAAGGACAAGCTGCTGACGGCCGATGAGGCTGCCGGCGCCACGGACGTGACCGTCTACAGTGTTCCGGCGGCCGGTGCGTTCGCGATGTTTGCCGACCCGGCGGCGGTCAACTGGGCAAAGGTCATCGGCATCCTGTTCATCCTGGTCCTCTACGTGACCATGGTCTACGGGCCGATCGCGGCGATCCTGGTCGAGATGTTCCCGACCCGCATCCGCTATACCGGCATGTCGCTGCCCTATCACATCGGGAATGGCTGGTTCGGCGGCCTGCTGCCGGCGATCGTGTTCGCGCTCAGCGCCTCCAAGGGCGATATCTACTACGGCCTCTGGTATCCGGTGGTGATCGCGGCGATGTCGCTGATCATCGGCATGATCTTCGTCAGGGATACGCTGGGAACCAACCTGCACGACAAGCAGTAGCTGACAGCTCCAGCATACAAAGATAAAGCCCGGCGCGAGCAATCGCGCCGGGCTTCCTCTTTTCAGGCCAATTATCCGTTGACGAGGGCTGCTGCCCCTCTGTGTCAGCTCTTGCGGCCCCGGGCCTCATCCTCGATGGCTGCCTCATGGTACCAGCCGTCGCCGAAGTCTGCGCGGGCACCACGCAGCGAGGCAAGCTCTGCCGCAAACTTAGCCCTTCCGCTCAAATTTGAGGCAGAGAGGCGCGCTGCCGCCGGGAACATCAGAATTTTGGCCGACGGTCGTGTGGAAATGATTTCCATGCCGGATTCCTTTCTTCCGCCGAACCTTTTCGATTCAACTTGGTCCAAAGATAAGGTCTGCAATCAAGTTAGGCAATATGCCTATGAAAAGATCAGTATTTGCACACTATTTGTGCAAATAACGATTGTGATGGATCCGGGCGCATTGCTTAGGCGCTCACCGACTTTCGAGCGGATGCCGCGTCAATTTTGCCGCACCCTCCGGACCAAGAATGGCACACGAATTGCATTTTAAGTGTGCGGCAGGCCGTCTGCTGACGGCAGACGCATGTCGACGCCGTTCAGTGTTCGGTGATCAAGCAACGAGAGGCTAGAATGACGAAATACAAGCTCGAGTATATCTGGCTCGATGGATATACCCCGGTCCCCAACCTTCGCGGCAAGACGCAGATCAAGGAATTCGCCGAATTCCCTGATCTTGAGCAGCTGCCGCTGTGGGGCTTCGATGGTTCCTCGACCCAGCAGGCCGAAGGGCACAGCTCCGATTGCGTGCTGAAGCCGGTTGCGGTCTATCCGGATCCCGCCCGCACCAACGGCGTGCTGGTCATGTGCGAAGTCATGATGCCCGATGGCGTGACGCCGCACGCATCCAACAAGCGCGCCACCATCCTCGATGACGAGGGCGCCTGGTTCGGCTTCGAGCAGGAATATTTCTTCTACAAGGACGGCCGGCCGCTCGGCTTCCCCGAGAGCGGCTATCCCGCACCCCAGGGCCCGTACTACACCGGCGTCGGCTATTCCAATGTCGGCTCCATTGCGCGCCAGATCGTCGAGGAGCATCTCGACCTCTGCCTCGCCGCCGGCATCAACCACGAAGGCATCAACGCCGAAGTTGCCAAGGGCCAGTGGGAATTCCAGATTTTCGGCAAGGGCTCCAAGAAAGCCGCCGACCAGATGTGGATGGCCCGCTACCTCATGCAGCGCCTGACCGAGAAGTACGGCATCGACATCGAATACCACTGCAAGCCGCTTGGCGACACCGACTGGAACGGCTCTGGCATGCACGCCAACTTCTCGACCGCCTATATGCGCGAAGTCGGCGGCAAGGCCTATTTCGAAGCGCTGATGGCGGCCTTCGACAAGAACCTGATGGATCACATCGCCGTCTACGGCCCGGACAACGACAAGCGTTTGACCGGCAAGCACGAGACCGCGCCGTGGAACCGGTTCAGCTATGGCATTGCCGACCGTGGCGCCTCGATCCGCGTGCCGCATTCCTTCATCAAAAGCGACTACAAGGGTTATCTGGAAGACCGCCGTCCGAACTCGCAGGGCGACCCCTACCAGATCGCCTCGCAGATCCTGAAGACGATCGCCTCGGTTCCGGCAAGCGCCCAGGTTTCGGCCGCCGCGTAAGCGTTTCGGACTGCATGACAAGAAGACCCCGGCGTTTCGCGCCGGGGTTCTTTTTTGGCCGTTACCCGGCTGACGGCATTCCTGGGAAAACATACCCAGAAAAAGTCAGGGAATTCACGCGATCGCAAATCGCCCGGGAGTTCTTGCCGCAGCCATGTGAGCCTCCGGCGATCACTCGCTATAAAGCCCGGAAAAGCGCCTTTTCCAGCCCTTATCCGGGGCAAAGGGCCTTCCATAAGCATCTGTTCATACAGCAGAATCGGCCATTCGCGGCCCAGCTTGCGACGTTGACAGATCACGCTACGGCATGCGTGTATTCGCAGGCCTTGGGGTTACGTCACGCAATGCTGTTCGGACGGGCGGGGTTTTCTGAACGGCGGCATTGGCGTGGGCGCCGGACGAGCGGTCACTGTAGCCTGAGACAGTGCTCCGCTCGCTCCTGGCTCCAACGTTGGCGACCGAGCGGCCGCCTTGATCTTCACTGGACATCGCCGAGTAGTGATTGAAGTCACCGGACCGACGCTCAAGCCGGCCGCTCCGATGGACCGTAGGTCCAAGAATCCGGGCATCGTGCGATCGCCGAAGACGAAAGGCGGATACGGGTGCGCATGCGGCTGCCGCGCAGGCGAGACATGCCGGTCGGCTGGCAATTCCTATTGGAGCGCAGCAAAAAGCCCTTGAAAGAGCGAAGTCTTTCAAGGGCTTGAGCATTATAGCTAATCTGGACTGAGATTGAATCTCAGACCGAGTAGTACATGTCGTATTCGACCGGATGCGGGGTCATTTCGAAGCGCATCACTTCGGCCATCTTCAGCTCGATGTAGCTGTCGATCTGGTCGTCGTCGAAGACGCCGCCAGCCTTCAGGAAGCCACGGTCCTTGTCGAGGCTCTGCAGGGCTTCGCGCAGCGAACCGCAGACGGTCGGGATCTTCTTCAACTCCTTCGGCGGCAGGTCGTAGAGATCCTTGTCCATCGGCTGGCCGGGATGGATCTTGTTCTTGATACCGTCGAGGCCGGCCATCAGCAGCGCGGAGAAGGCGAGGTAGGGGTTCGCGCCCGGATCGGGGAAGCGGACCTCGACGCGCTTGGCCTTCGGCGACGAGCCGAACGGGATACGGCAGGACGCCGAGCGGTTGCGCGCCGAATAGGCGAGCAGCACCGGCGCTTCATAGCCTGGCACCAGACGCTTGTAGGAATTGGTCAGCGGGTTGGTGAAGGCGTTGATCGCCTTGGCATGCTTGATGACGCCGCCGATGAAGAACAGGCAGCTTTCCGACAGACCGGCATATTCATTGCCGGCGAAGGTCGGCTTGCCGTTCTTCCAGATCGACATGTGGACGTGCATGCCCGAGCCGTTGTCGCCGAAGATCGGCTTCGGCATGAAGGTGGCCGTCTTGCCATAGGCGTTGGCGACCTGGTGGACGACATATTTGTAGATCAGCATCTTGTCGGCGTTGCGCACCAGTGCGTCGAACTTGATGCCGAGTTCGTGCTGGGCCGCCGCCACCTCATGGTGATGCTTTTCGACGCGCACGCCCATCTCGGCGAGCACGGTCAGCATTTCCGAGCGCATGTCCTGCGCGCTGTCGATCGGCGGCACCGGGAAGTAGCCGCCCTTGACGCGCGGGCGGTGGCCGAGATTGCCGGTCTCGTAGTCGGTGTCGTCGTTCGACGGCAGTTCCGTGGAGTCGAGCTTGAAACCGGTGTTGTAGGGGTCGGCCTTGTACTTCACGTCGTCGAAGACGAAGAATTCGGCTTCCGGGCCGACATAGATGGTGTCGCCGATGCCTTCGGCCTTCATGTAGGCCTCGGCCTTCTTGGCCGTGCCGCGCGGATCGCGGTTGTAGGATTCACCCGAAACCGGATCGAGGATGTCGCACAGGATGACCATGGTCGACTGGGCGAAGAACGGGTCCATATGAACCGTGTCCGGATCGGGCATCAGCACCATGTCGGACTCGTTGATGGCCTTCCAGCCGGCAATCGAAGAGCCGTCGAACATCACGCCATCGGCGAACATGTCTTCCTCGACCTCGATGACATCCATCGTCACGTGCTGCAGCTTGCCCTTCGGGTCTGTGAAGCGCAGGTCGACGAATTTCACGTCGTTGTCCTTGATCTGCTTCATGATGTCTTTGGCTGTCGTCATGTCATGTATCCCTGTGTGATGACGTTTTTTGATGATGACGTTTTCAGGAGGAGGGCCGGTCAGGTCAGACCGCGTCCATGCCCGTTTCGCCGGTGCGTATCCGCACGACTTCCTCGATGTTGGAAACGAAGATCTTGCCGTCACCGATGCGGCCCGTCTGGGCCGCCTTGCGGATGGCCTCAATGGCGCCTTCGACCGCGTCGTCGCCAAGCACGACCTCGATCTTCACCTTGGGCAGGAAATCGACGACATATTCGGCGCCGCGATAGAGTTCGGTGTGGCCCTTCTGACGACCGAAGCCTTTTGCCTCGGTGACAGTGATGCCTTGCAGTCCGGCTTCCTGAAGCGCTTCCTTCACTTCGTCCAGCTTGAATGGCTTGATGATCGCTTCGATCTTTTTCATGTAAAAAGTGGCCTCCACTGCCAAAAAAAACGGGTTGTGACCCCCCGCTTGCGCCTCCATCAAGCACGAACTGTGCCAATTCAGCGGATTCTAAGCGGTCTCATAAGATTTCAAAGCCGCGCCGCACCGGGATGCAAATTCGCGTCATTCGCTGCACCGGATGCGGCATGGGCTGCCAGAGCCTACACAGCGCCAGCACCCGCGTCCGCACAAAAATCAGGCACATCGCCTATCCCGCAGGCAATTTTCTGCCCGCGATGCCTTCGTACCGACGTTGTGGCCGCAGATCTCGGCAACTCCCCCTTGTTTGCTTAGGATCGAAATTGGACAATGCTTGATAGCATGCGGATCGGCAATCCATGAGCAACGAACTTCTTGTCCCCGCCGAAATGACTGCGGCCGACCGGCTGACGATCGCGGCCGGTCCGGCCGATGGAATCAGCCTGATGCGGCGCGCGGGCGAAGCGGTCGCGGCCGAGGTTCTCAAGCGCTATCCCTCGGCAAAGCACATCCATGTGCTGTGCGGGCCCGGCAACAATGGCGGCGATGGCTATGTCGTCGCACGCCTCCTGGCCGGCAGCGGCGTCGGCACAACGATCTGGTCATCCGGAGCGCCGAGGCCGGAAAGCGATGCGGCGCTCGCCGCCGCGGAATCCCTGATCAAGTCCCGGCCGCTGTCTGATTTCGACGCCGAGTTCGGCTCGATCGTGATCGACGCGCTCTATGGGGCAGGGCTGTCCAAGCCGCTGTCCGGCGATGCCGCGAAAGCTGTCGATACCGTGACAGCCCTGCGCCTGCCTGTGGTCGCGATCGACCTGCCGTCGGGCGTCTCAGGTGCCAGCGGCGAAATATTGAGCAGGGCGTTTCGCGCCGAACTCACCGTTACCTTCGCCCGGAAAAAGCCCGGCCACCTGCTGCTGCCGGGGCGCGGGCAATGCGGTGAAATCGTGCTCGCCGATATCGGCATCGATGACGGCATCATCGCCCAACTCGCTGTCTCGACCTTCGAAAATGTGCCGGACCTGTGGTTGCAGGAATTTCCGGTGCCGGCGGTGGACGCGCATAAATACAAGCGCGGCCATGTCGGCGTCTTTTCCGGCGGCCCGAGTGCTACCGGCGCGGCGCGGCTGTCGGCGATGGCCGCCGCGAGAAGCGGGGCAGGGGCGGTCACCGTGCTGTCGCCTGGCAATGCCCTGCAGGTGAACGCGACACACCTCACCTCGATCATGCTGCGAGAGGCGGGGTCACTCGAGGAGGTGCAGGAATTTCTGACGGCGCGCCATCCCGAGGCGCTGGTGTTTGGACCGGGGCTCGGGCCAAAGCCCAAGGTCGGCGATTTCGCCCTGCAACTGATCAAGACCTTGGCGGAGGGTGCACGCGCATCGCAAACCGCAAACCACGGAGGAGCGATCGTGCTTGATGCTGACGCCATTACATCTATGGCCCATCAGCCGCAGTCGCTGTTCGAAGCCGCCCGTCACCTGAACGCGCCAGCGTTGGTGATCACGCCGCATGAGGGTGAATTCGGCCGCTTGTTCCCAGATATCGCCGGGGACAAAACCATGTCGAAATTGGACAAGGCGCGGGCGGCCGCAGCGCGGGCCAATGCCGTCATCGTCTACAAGGGCGCCGACACGGTCATAGCAGCGCCCGATGGCAAAGCGGCGATCAACTCCAACGGTGCACCGTGGCTGGCCACAGCCGGGTCAGGCGACGTGCTGTCGGGCATCATTGCCGGTTTGCTCGCACAAGGCATGCCGCCCTTGGAGGGCACCTGCGCGGCGGTGTGGCTGCATGCCGAAGCCGGCAGCCGGTTCGGACCCGGCTTGATCGCCGAGGATCTGCCGCTGGCGCTGCTGCCGGTGTTGCGTGAACTCTTCGACGCGCGCATGGCTGTTCCATGAACCGCGCCCTGGCTCTGCTGCTTGCCACAGTCTTTGCCGTCTTCGTGGCGTCGACGGCGCGCGCCGAGGGCCCTTTGATCATCGTCGACGATCCGGCGGTGCTCGCCGCACTCGATGCCAAGGGTTTCGGCTTCGTCGACGTTTTCGGCGTCGACGGCGAGGACGGTCTAAAGACGCTTTACGACGAGGCACCCGCCTATCACGCCATCGTCGACATCGTTGCCTCTGATGTTGCGGCATTGCGCGCCGAGATGAAAGCCGGTGGGCGGCCGCTCTACGAGATAACCGACGGCAATGTCGGCCGCATCATGGACATGCGCTGGCTGAAGACCGATGCCGCGCGCCTCCGGTTGGTCGGCATCGTCAACCGGCTCGACCGTCGCGATTTCACGCGGCTGCAAGGCGACAGGAACTGCGGCGAGGTGCGCTTCGTCTACCGCCTGGCCTACAGTTTTCGCAAGAACGGCAAGCTGCTGGCATCGCGCCTGCCGTTCAATTTCAATGCCGTCTACAGCGCCGCGCCCGATGCCGACGGCGGCTGCGTCGGTACTGCCGGACGCTGGACGCCACAGCTTGACGAGAGCGTCGATGCCGGCTGGCTGACCGGCGGGCCGCTGGAGAAGGCCGGGCTGACCTTCAAGCAGCTGGAGCTCAACGCGCAGGTGGTGCGCTTCCCCTCCGGACAGGAAACCGAGTTCGGTGGCCAAGCCGCCTATCTCATGCGGGTATTCGGCATCGATGGCGCTGCTATCAGCGAGAAGCCGCTGGAGAACACGCCCGACACCGCACGGCTCTCGCAGGACGCGGCGCTGAAAGCACGGCTTGCCGCCTATGTCGGCGCCAATCTGCCGGCGGTCGATGAAGGCGTTTATGAAATTCCCGACGAGTTCCTGGCCAGAAAGATTATTTCATGGTCGACCTTCGGCAGTGCGCGGCAGGCCAATCACCCGTTTACGCAATTATTCCAACCTGAGGAATTCGCATCGCTCGATTATTCCGCGCTGAAACTCGTGCGCACGCCGGAAGCGCTGGTCGAACGATTGGACAATGGCGCCTGCCAGGGGTGCCATCAGGCCGGTTCGACCGCCGGTTTCCATTTCATCGGGCTAGACGACAAGACGACATCGCCGTTGAACCGCATCGAGGTCGGGGTTTCGCCGCATCTTCATGCCGAGATCCCGCGGCGCCAGGCGTGGCTGGCCGCCACGGCCGAAGGCAAGCAGCCGAACCGCTTCCGTCCGCTCTCCTTTGCGCCGCCGGCGGTCTGGACGAACGCCGGCGCGGTCGATTACGCGCCGGCGGAGATGGCCATGCCGTGCCTGATGCAGGAAGATGCGACCCGCTTCGGCGCGACCTGGCAGTGCAGCAGTGGTACCATCTGCACGCCGCTGGCCACCGCTTCGGGCGTGCACACGAAACTGGCGCAATGCCTGCTGCCCAAGGACAGCGAAAAAATGTTTTCCGGCCATCCCTGCCTGACCGGCTCGATCGCCAGCAACGCGGCGCAGCCCTTCAACGACCGCTACAGCAGATCGGGCCAGTTCGCGGCCTTCGCCCCGGACATTTCCCGTACCGCCTACACCTGCCGTCCGCCGAAGATCGGCGTGCCTGGAGGCATCGCCTATCGCGGCTGCGACGACAAGGACCGTGCTTTCGCGGCCTTCAAAGCCGGCAAGCCGATGCCGAATGAAATCTGCGGGCTGGTCGGCGGCAAGAAATTCGACATCTGCGTGGCCACCAACAATTTCGACCAATGTCTTGGCGGCGCTGTCAATCGCGGCAACCGGCCGGCCTGTTCGGCCGATCATTTCTGCCGCGAGGACTATATGTGCCAGTCGCTGCCGCCGGACACGCCGGGCATCGGCAAGGTGAAAGGCATCGGCTTCTGCTCGCCGACCTATTTCATCTTCCAGATGCGCATCGACAACCACGCAACGCCATGGGGCAGCCCTGTCCGTGCCACGATGGGAGCGGGGTTTGGTGCGGCGGAAGAGGAGTGAGCTGCCCGACGGTTACCTCCTCGGATAGATGCCCAGCCACGCCTCACAGCGGGATGTTGTCGTGCTTCTTCCAGGGGTTCTGCATGTCCTTGTTGCGCAGCATGCGCAGCGCGCGCGCGATGCGGCGGCGGGTCGAGTGCGGCATGATCACCTCGTCGACATAGCCGCGCTCGGCGGCGACGAAGGGCGACAGGAAGCGATCCTCGTAAGCCTTTGTGTGGGCTGCGATCTTTTCGGCGTCACCGATGTCCTTGCGGTAGATGATCTCGACCGCGCCCCTGGCGCCCATCACCGCGATCTGCGCGGTCGGCCAGGCGTAGTTCATGTCGCCGCGAAGATGCTTTGACGCCATCACGTCATAGGCGCCGCCATAGGCTTTGCGGGTGATGACGGTGATCTTCGGCACGGTGGCCTCGGCATAGGCGAACAGGAGTTTCGCGCCATGCTTGATCAGCCCGCCATATTCCTGCGCGGTGCCGGGCAGGAAGCCGGGGACATCGACGAAGGTGACGATCGGGATCGAAAAACAATCGCAGAAGCGCACGAAACGGGCCGCCTTGCGGCTGGCGTCGGAATCGAGCACGCCGGCCAATACCATCGGCTGGTTGGCGACGAAGCCGACGGTGCGGCCCTCGACGCGCCCGAACCCGGTGACGATGTTCTTGGCGAAGTTCTGCTGGATCTCGAAGAAGTCGCCTTCATCGGCGACCTTCAGGATCAGTTCCTTGATGTCGTAGGGCTTGTTGGCGTTGTCGGGAATCAGCCGGTCGAGCGACAAATCATGGTCGGTGACCGACTGGTAGCATTCGATCTCGGGAAGCTCCGACGTGTTGGAGGCCGGCAACAGGTCGACCAGCCGGCGCATCTGCAACAGCGCCTCGACGTCATTGTCATAGGCGCCGTCGGCGATCGAGGATTTCGTCGTGTGGACGGAGGCGCCGCCGAGGCTCTCGGCGGTCACCGTCTCGTTGGTCACGGTCTTCACCACATCCGGCCCAGTAACGAACATGTAGGAAGTGTCGCGCACCATGAAGATGAAGTCGGTCATGGCAGGCGAATAGACGTCGCCGCCGGCGCACGGTCCCATGATGACGGAAATCTGCGGAATGACGCCTGAGGCCAGCACGTTGCGCTGAAAAATCTCGGCATAGCCGCCGAGTGCTGCCACGCCTTCCTGGATGCGCGCGCCGCCAGCATCGTAGAGGCCGATGATCGGCGCCCGGTTGCGGAGCGCCATCTCCTGCACCTTGATGACCTTCTCGGCATGCGCTTCCGACAGCGAGCCGCCGAATACGGTAAAGTCCTTGGCGAAGAGGTAGACCGGGCGGCCGTTGACGGTGCCCCAGCCGGTGACGACGCCGTCGCCGGCGATCTTGGTGTTCTCCATGCCGAAGTCGGTCGAGCGGTGCTCGACATACATGTCGAATTCCTCGAACGAGCCCTCGTCGAGAAACACCTCGATGCGTTCGCGCGCGGTGAGCTTGCCCTTCTTGTGCTGGGCATCGATGCGGACCTGGCCGCCGCCCATGCGGGCGATCTCGCGGCGGCGCTCGAGTTCCTTGAGAACGTCTTTCATCGATTACCTCCCAAGCCAGCGGCATTTCGTCGTAATCGTGCCGGCAAGCGAGCGCAAGCGGCGCTTGCGCCACGGGCTTTGCTGCGCTGCAACATGAAGCCCCTTGCAATTGAGGGCGAACTCAGCCATATGCAGCCCATAGGCGCTTGGGCCGGGAACGAATCCGGCCTTCTCGACGAATGAGACTGGTTGCGTCTGTTTTCCCTCTTTCCGGTATATCGGCCCTTTTTCCGGTAAATCACAAAGCGGCGAAAAAGCCCCGTGGCATGATGCCTGCGGGCACGACAGCGCAGCCGAGTGGACGAATACGTCCGCCCGCCTTGTCGTTCATCACAGATTTTTCGACGGCAGGTTGCGCCCTGCCGCCATTGATGTTTGCGGCCAGAAGCCGCGTGAAAGAAGATTATTTTGACCAACGAAAACACTTTGCCCGGTAGCACTGCGGAACTCACCGGTTTCGCGGCACTGGGTATTACGGGCGCGCTGCTCAAGGCCACCCACAACGCCGGCTTCGCCGAGCCGAAGCCGATCCAGGCACAGGCGATCCCGCCGCAGATGGAAGGCCGTGACATTTTCGGCATTGCCCAGACCGGCTCCGGCAAGACTGCGGCCTTCGCGCTGCCGATCTTGTCGAAGATCATTGCGCTTGGCACCAAGCGCCGGCCGAAGACGGCACGTGCGCTTATCCTGGCGCCGACGCGCGAACTCGCCGTGCAGATCGAAGACACGATCAAGATCCTCGCCAAGGGCGCGCATGTCTCGACCGCGCTCGTTCTTGGCGGCGTGTCCCGCTTCAGCCAGGTGAAGAAGGTTGCTCCCGGCGTCGACATCCTGATCGCCACGCCCGGCCGGTTGACCGATCTTGTGCGTGAGGGCGATCTCGTGCTTGCCGACACCAAATGGCTGGTGCTGGACGAAGGCGACCGCATGCTCGACATGGGCTTCATCAACGACGTCAAGCGCATCGCCAAGGCGACCGCGCCCGACCGTCAGACGGTGCTGTTCTCGGCGACCATGCCCAATGAAATCGCCGAACTGGCCAAGGGCCTGCTGAAGAACCCGATTCGTGTCGAAGTCGCGCCGCAAAGCACGGCGGCGGCCGAGATCGTGCAGGGCGTCGTCTTTGCCCGCACCAAGCAGAAGCGCCAGGTGTTGTCGACGATGCTCGCCGACGAGGCGATGAAGTCCGTCATCATCTTTTCGCGCACCAAGCATGGTGCCGACAGGGTGACCAAGGACCTCGAGCGCGACGGCTTCAAGGCCGCCGTCATCCACGGCAACAAGTCGCAGAACGCCCGCCAGAAAGCGCTGAACGATTTCCGCGACGGCTCGGTGCGCATTCTGGTGGCGACCGACATCGCGGCGCGCGGCATCGACGTGCCCGGCATCAGCCATGTCGTGAATTTCGACCTGCCTGATGAAGCCGAGAGCTACGTCCACCGCATCGGCCGTACCGGCCGCAACGGCATGGACGGCATCGCGATAACGCTTTGCGATCCTTCCGAGAACAGCAAGCTGCGCCAGGTCGAGCGCATCATCCGCACCAAGCTGCCGATCGTTGCCGACCATCTCGGCAGCCCCGATCCGCTGCGCAATCCGGCTGAAAAGAACGAGCGATTCGAGCCGGCCAATGATCGCAACGACCGCAATGGCCGTCGCGACGGCAGGCGGCCCGGTGGCGAGAACAAGGGCAACGGCTTTGGCAAGAAGCGCTTCGGCGACAAGCCGGCCTTCGCAGGCGAGCGCAAGCCTGATGGCGCCAAGCCGGCCTTCAAGGGCAACAACAAGCGCCGCTTCGGCGGCAAGCGTCCGGCGGCGCGGGCTGCGTAAGTAGGCAGCGCTGTAGTCAATCAAGCTCAGGCTGGCTGACTGCCGGGACAGACCAAGGAAAGGGCGGCCGAAGCGATGCTTCGGTCGCCTTTTTCGTCTGCCTACTTCACCACCGCTTCGATCCAGACGGCGATCCTTTGCGCCAGAAACGCCGTGGTCGATGGCGACAGCGCGCCGCCGGCAATGACGTGATTGTCCGGGTCGCCGGTGTCGTCGACCGGAACCAGTTCATGCGGCGCCCCCCAGCGCCCGGCAATCTCGCGGGTGCGATCGGCCCGCACCACTTTGTCCGAATCAGAAAAGATGAACAGTGCAGGGGTGGTCGCCTTCTCCACCGGCGCGCCATAGGCAAGCTCGGTCAGCGCCTGCATCGGCAAGGTCGCTTCGATCGGATAGCGGGTGGTCCAGAATTTTTCATGCAGCGCGTTGCGCGGCACGAAGCTGTGTTCCTTGCCGGCGACCAGCCTGGCGATCTGTTTGCCCCACGGCATGGTCAGGATCTCGGCGCCCGAAGCCTTGACGCCGAAATTCGGCGAGATGAACGCGATCGCCGCCACCCCGTCCGATGCACCGGGCTGCGTTGCCGCCCAGACCGCCAGCGAGCCGCCGGTCGACGTCGAGATGACGATCACCTTGTCGCCGATCGCCCGGCCAATGGCGAGTGCCTCCTCATAGTCGTTGATCCAGGCGTTGATGCTGCCTTGCGTCATCGCCGCGCCATCCTGCCCGTGACCGGTAAGGCGTGTGTAGAAGAGATTGGCGTCAAGCTGTTCCGCCACTTCGTCCGGCAGCGGGCGGATTTCGCCCTTCGATGCGGAAAAGCCGTGGATGTAGACGATCGACAGCGGGGTCCTGGCATGCACCAACGGATCGGCCCAGACGATCTCTTTTTCCAGCCCGTCACGGATTCCGGGGATGGCGGCTTCCGCCTTTGCCACATAGGCCTGCGGATCGTCAGCGATGAGCGAGGGATCGAAACGGATAGTGGTGTCGACGCGAACGCGCGGGCCGAGCACGAAGGCCAGTGCGAGAATGGCGACAAGGCCCAGCACAGCAAGCACGATCCGTCGCCCCATCGCAGACTCCACGCAGCATTTGTCTCAACCATGGCGACGGCGGCCCGAAACGGGGAGCCTGCCAATTTCGCAGGCGTCCTATTCGATCGGCGGCTTGCGGTCGTAGTGTAGCGGCCGCGCCTTCCAACTGGTCATCAGGCTGATAAACCCTCTGCACAGCGGCCTCGGCAGCAGGCCGAGCAGTTTCAGGGGCCAGCTTGTCCGGCGCGGGAAATGGACTTCGAAGCCGCCGGACTTGATGCCCCGCGCCATGCGGCGCGATGCGCGGCTGACCGGCATCAGTCCCGGCATGGGCAGCATGTTCTTCTCGGTCAGCGGGGTGTCGATGAAGCCGGGATTGAACACCTGGATACGCACGTTCATCTTGTCGAAATCATACTTCAGCGACTCGGCCAGAATGTTGATGGCCGCCTTGGTGCCGCCATAGGCGGCCGTTGTCGGCCAGCCGAAATAGGATGTCACCGAGCCGACCAGCACGACATGGCCGCGCGCCCGCACACGCATGCGTTCGACCGCGGGCACGAGGCCGTTGATGATGCCGAAATAATTGACCTCGAAGGACCGCCGAAAGTCGTTGACGACAAGATTCTCCCCCGGCGTCGAAATGTAGTTCCCTGCATTGAAGATGGCGAGCACGATGGGACCGAGTTCCTTCTCGATCGCGGCGACGGTTCTTGCCATGCGCGGCTCGTCGGTGACATCGCAAGGAAAGGCCGTGACACTGCCCGGCATCTGCGCGGTCTCGACGACAAGCGTGTCGATCGGATCGTCGTCAAGCGCCGTCACCGCGACGGCATAGCCCTGGGACGCAAGATCCCTGGCCAGCGCACGGCCGATGCCGCTTGAGCCGCCCGTGATCCAGGCGACGCCGTGCTTCGGGTTAGCCCGGTAGAGTGTCATGCTGCGCCCTGTCAACTTGTTGGTGCTTTGCTCTAGCGGTGAAGAAATCGAATGAAAAGCCGCTTTTCAACGTCAGCCGGAAATGAACAGTGGCGCAAGAGGCCAGCCTCGGGAAGCGCCGACGCAACAACAGCACTGCAAATGCGACTGGACCAGACAAATTCTTGCCTTGAAACCGCAGCTTCGGGTTTCTAGGGTTTCGGCGCACCTACACAAGGAATCCTGAATGCCCCGTTCTGTGATCGACGCGATCGGCAACACGCCTCTGATCCGCCTCAACAAAGCTTCGGAACAAACCGGTTGCGAGATCCTGGGCAAGGCCGAATTCATGAATCCGGGCCAGTCGGTCAAGGATCGCGCGGGCCTGTTCATCATCCGCGACGCCGAGAAGCGCGGGCTGCTGAAGCCCGGCGGTGTGATCGTCGAGGGAACGGCGGGCAATACCGGCATCGGGCTGACGTTGGTCGCCAAGGCGCTCGGCTATCGCACCGTCATCGTCATCCCGGACACACAGAGCCAGGAGAAGAAGGACACGATCAAACTGCTCGGCGCCGAACTGATCGAAGTGCCGGCCGTGCCCTACAGGAATCCCAACAATTACGTGAAACTGTCGGGGCGGTTGGCCGAGCAACTGGCAAAGACAGAACCGAACGGCGCCATCTGGGCCAACCAGTTCGACAATGTCGCCAACCGTGACGGCCATATCCGCACCACGGCGGAGGAAATCTGGAACCAGACCGGCGGCAAGGTCGACGGCTTTGTCTCGGCGGTCGGTTCGGGCGGCACGCTGGCCGGCGTCGCCTCCGGACTGAAAGCCAAAAGCCGGGATGTGAAGATCGCGCTCGCCGATCCGCTGGGGGCCGCGCTCTATTCTTTCTACACCAGCGGCGAGCTGAAGTCCGAAGGCAGCTCGATCACCGAAGGCATCGGGCAGGGGCGCATCACCGCCAACCTCGAAGGGTTCACGCCGGATTTTTCATTCCAGATCCCCGATGAGGATGCGCTGCCGATCGTCTTCGACCTGATCCAGGAAGAGGGCCTTTGCGTCGGCGGCTCGACCGGCATCAACATAGCCGGCGCGATCCGTCTGGCCAGGGAATTGGGTCCCGGCCACACCATCGTGACCATTCTTTGTGATTATGGCACGCGCTATCAATCAAAACTGTTCAACCCGGAATTCCTGCGCGAGAAGCAGCTGCCGGTGCCAGGCTGGATGGAGCTGAAGAGCACAATTCCGGTGCCGTTCGAAAAGGTCGCGTGATGGCAAACAGGACGGACGCCCTGTTTCGCGACGATGCCTACCTGCGGACGGCGGACGCAACGGTCGTTGCCGTCAACGATCGCGGCGGTATCATCCTCGACCGCACGATCTTCTACGCCACTTCGGGTGGCCAACCGGGCGATACCGGGTATCTCGAGCGTGGCGACGGCAGCCGCATCGCCATTGCCGCCACCCTCACCGGTGAGACCAAGGACGAGATCATCCATGTGCCGGCGCCGGAGCAGGCGGTTCCGCAGCCCGGCGAGGCGGTGAGGCTGGCCATCGACTGGGAGCGGCGGCATCTCTTGATGCGCATGCACGCGGCTTGCCACCTGCTCACCGTCGTCTGCCCGTTCCCGATCACCGGTGCCTCGGTTTCCGAGGACGACAGCCGTGTCGATTTCGACGCTCCGGATGCCGGCTTCACCAAGGAGGACGTCACTGCCGGGCTGATGGACCTGGTGCGGGCCGATCATCCGATCTTTGTCAGGCTGATCAGTGACGAGGATCTGGCTGCCAATCCCGGCCTAGTGAAATCCAAGAACGTTCGGCCGCCGGTCGGCACCGGCAAGATCCGCCTGGTCTGTATCGGCGACAACGCCTCGGTGGACAGCCAGCCCTGCGGCGGCACCCATGTAAAGAGCACCGGCGAAGTCGGCGAAATCCACATCGGCAAGATCGAGAAGAAGGGCCGCGAGAACCGGCGCTTCCGCATCCGCTTTGGGCCGATGTCGGCAAACTGAACAGGACAGTGATCGCCAAAAAAGCGAGCAGGAGAACAAAATGGCCGAGGACAGCCCCTTCACCGTCGACGCAGACTGGCTGCAGCAACGTCTCGGCGAGCCGGGCCTGACGATCATCGACGCATCCTGGTATCTCCCGGCGCAGAAGCGCGATGCGCGCGGCGAGTATGAGTCGGCCCACATCCCGGGCGCACGATTTCTCGATCAGGATGCCGTTTCGGACCCGGATTCGCCCCTGCCGCATACCTTGCCGTCGCCGCAGCATTTTGCCCAGTATGTCGGCGCCATGGGTGTTTCGGCCGATGACACCATCGTCGTCTATGATGGTCCGGGTTTCTTCTCGGCGCCCCGGGCGTGGTGGATGTTCCGGGTGATGGGCGTCTTCCAGACCTATATTCTGGATGGCGGCTTCGATGGCTGGAAAGCCGCCGGCAGGCCGGTGACGGCTGAGCCGACCAAGATCGCGCCAAGCGTGTTTCATGCCGATTTCGACCCCGGGCGCGTCGCCAGCCTCGCCGACATGCGCCGGATCGTCGACACCAGGGCAAGCCAGATCGCCGACGCCCGGGGGCCGGGCCGGTTCACCGGCACTGAACCTGAGCCGCGCGCGGGTATCCGCTCCGGCCATATGCCTGGCGCGCGCAATCTGCCCTATTCGGCGCTGTCGGAAAATGGCGAGCTGTTGTCGAAGGACCGCCTGCGCAAGGTGATCGAGGAGGCCGGCATCGATCTGTCGAAACCTGTCGTCACTTCATGCGGCTCCGGTATTACCGCGGCGGTGGTGACGCTGGCGCTGGAAACGCTTGGCCATACGAACAACAGGCTTTACGACGGCTCCTGGACGGAGTGGGGCGGGCTTTCCGACACGCCTGTGGTGACCGGCAAGGAATGAAGACGATGGAAAACGGCACGCTGGAAGACATTGACGTCACGGTGACGTTCCTCGAGATGCATGTGCCGCCGGCCTATTCGCCGCCTGTGCCGTATAACCGTCAGGTCGCGCTGCTGAAGACCAAGGACATTCCGCTGCATTTCTACCGCTATCTGATGGACCGGGTGGGGCGCAAATGGCACTGGGTCAATGTGCTGAGACTGGATGACGACGAGCTTTCGGCCGGCATCCATCGCGAGGACCGCGACATCAGGGTGCTCTACCTCGATGGCGCCCCCGCCGGCTTCTTTGACCTCAAGCCGCATCTGCCGGAAGAAGTCGAGCTCGCCTATTTCGGCATGATGGAACATGCGACCGGGCAAGGCATCGGCCGCTGGTTCCTGGGCTCCGCGATCGCCGCCGCATGGTCGCATGGGCCGAAGCGGGTGACGGTGCAGACCTGCACGCTCGATCATCCGGCGGCTCTGCCGCTCTACCAGAAGCTCGGCTTCGCACCGGTGGCGCAAAAGAGGGAAATCGTCCATCCGCTGCCTTTCACCGAGCGCGCGGCCAGCGTCATGCGGCCCTAGCCGGAAGCTAATACCAGCTCGAATCTGAACCCGTCGTTCATCGGCCCTTCAGGCTGTTTTTGGCATGTTGCCGGCACCATCAATGCGGCCAAGGCCGAAGGAGACGAAGACATGCTGACCCGCCGTACACTTGCCGCCGCGCTGATCGCGGCAATTGCCATGCCAAGCCTGGCCGCAGCCCAGGCGACAACGCCTTCGGCCGCGACGATCGAGCGGAAGCTCGAGGCGGCGCCGCGTGTGAAATTGCGGCCGAACGAGCGCGTCACCATCCGCGAATTCAAGCGGCGCCCGGATTTGCGCCGCATGGCCCGCTCGATCGATATCCAGTCGATCAACTTCGCCTTCGGTTCGGCGGCCATTTCCAGTTCGCAATACGACAAGATCGAGACCATTGCCGACGCGCTGCGGCGCATCCTGCGCCGCGATCGCGGCGCCCGCGTGCTGATCGAGGGCCATACCGACGCCGTCGGCTCCTTCCAGTCGAACCAGGCCCTGTCCGAACAGCGCGCCGCTTCGCTGAAGCGCACGCTGGTGCGCGAATTCGGCGTGCCGGGTCATGCTCTCGAGACAGTCGGCTATGGCGAGGAGTTTTTGCTGGTGCAGACGCAGACCGAAAACTGGCAGAATCGCCGGGTGACGCTGCGCCGCTTCGACGATTTCATCCGTTGAGCCGCAGCTCCGACGGGACTTGATGAGAGCCGATCGCCGAGGGGCGACCGGCTCTTCGACATTTGGCAGGAATCGGGTGGGCGGCGAGGGTTCAAGGACATAATTTCCAGTCACGACACCGGAGATTTTTCCATGACCATCCAGTTCAAAGCTTTGCCGACCGAAGATGTCAGGACGTTGCAGCGCGGTGGCATCGATGCTTATGGCCAAATGCCCGAGCGAAAGATCTCCGACGGTGACGGCATGCCTTGCCGTCATTGCTTGAAGAACATAGGAGCCGGCGACGCCTACCTTGTTCTGGCATACAGGCCATTCCCGGGGCTTCAGCCCTATGCCGAAACCGGGCCGATCTTCCTGCATGCCGAGGAATGCGATGGTGCCGCTGAGAGCGGGGCGCTGCCCGAGGTTCTCGATAGCCCTGACTACATCGTGCGCGGCTATGGCAGGGATGATCGTATCGTCTATGGCAGCGGCGGCGTCATCCCGACCACGGCAATTGCTGCACGGGCCGAGACGCTGTTCGAACGCGACGAGATCGCCTACGTCCATGTCCGTTCGGCGCGCAACAATTGCTACCAGTGCCGCATCGAGCGCGCTTGAGGCTGAGATTAGCCCCTGGAAACAGTTGTCGTACTCCCGTCGCATATTCGCGATAGAAAGCCATTGTCGATCGATTTGCCGACCACGGATGAACCGGCGGTAAATCTCGACATCGAGGAAGCGGGGCTTTGGCTCCGCTTTTTTGTTGCGCGGGGGTATTCCGCGCAACAAAAAAGCCCGCCGGCATGGCCGACGGGCTGCAACTGTTTGGCTGGAGGGCCTTTTAGTTGAACTTGTACTTCGCGCCGAGACCCACGGTGTGGAAAGAGGAAGTCGCGGTAAGGGTGTCGTCAGGTGCGCCGAATTCCGAAGAAAAGTCCTTCTTGGCGAACTGCGAATAGCGATATTCGAGACCGACGGTAACGTTGCTGGACAGAGCCGTTTCAAGGCCGCCACCAACCGAGAAACCGCT
This sequence comes from Mesorhizobium sp. M0243, assembly GCF_040321775.1. Taxonomy (NCBI): domain Bacteria; kingdom Pseudomonadati; phylum Pseudomonadota; class Alphaproteobacteria; order Hyphomicrobiales; family Phyllobacteriaceae; genus Mesorhizobium; species Mesorhizobium sp. M0243. The sequence continues at coordinate 45,352 of NZ_JAMYSF010000013.1, forward strand.
GGAACCCCAGTCGAGAATGTCGCCGATCGGATCGGAAGCGTTCAGATCGAAATGCTGCCAGCTATAGCCGGCAAGCGCATAGGCAAGGGTCGATTCGTTCATCTTCATGCCGACGCGGCCCAACACATCGAACCCATAGTCGGTATCGACGTTGATCGATCCGCCGCCGAGCTCCAGTTCGGAAGTCATGCCGGAGTAGCGTGCATCGACCATGACGCCTGCGACCCAGCTGCCGAAGTCATGATCGTAGCCGACGTTTAGTTCACCAAAGGCACCTTCGCCACCGAGACCATTGAATTCCAGGTCGCCGAGCGGCGGAACGTTGATCTGATGCACGGATGCACCGGCGCCACCAGCGCCGCCGATGTAGAAGCCGGTCCAGTTGTAGGCTGGCGTCTCGAAGGCAGCACCGCCGCCGTTCTGCGCACCGAAACGGTAATTGGCTGCGATCTGGAAGGTATGGCGCGAGGTGTCAAGATTGAGGAGACCGTCCGGAACTCCGACAAGGCCAGCGTCGGAAAGAAGATCGTCCTTGGTCCCGAAGCGCGTATAGCGATACTCAGTCTTGATCGTCCAATTGCTGTTGATGGCCGTTTCGATGCCACCTCCGACAAAATACCCGCTTTGATCCCAATCAAAGTCGAAGCCGGCGTTCGTATCGAGCTTGTACTTCTGCCAGGAATAGCCACCCAGCACGTAACCCAGAGTGTTCGGCGTCAAGAGGTAGCCGAGACGCAGGCCAGCGTCGAAACCGTAGGTTTCCTTGATCGAAGCGTCGAACCCCGTAATGTCCAGCGTGGTCCCGATGTTGCCGACGTGAGCGTCCAGCAGACCTCCGATGAGGAACCGGGGCGAGACCATATAGTCATAGCCAACCGTCAGCTCACCATAGACGCCTTCGCCACCAATGCCGTTCAGCGAGATTGGAATAAAATCGCTGCCGAGCTTGTGTACGTTGGCACCGGCACCGACGCCAAAACCAACGTAGAGGCCGCTCCAGTTAAAGCCGGCAGCTTCTTCTACCGGTTGCACGACGTCAGCTGCATGAGCAGCAGACATCAAAGCTACAGCAGAAATAGCACCAAGAAGAAAAGATTTCGCGGATGTGCGAATGAACATATGCCCGTACCCCAATGAATAAACCCAGAATGTCTCTAGCAGGGAGTCGGCCGGTACGGGAATGACAAATATGCAACAATGATGAGCAAAGTGCCGTTGCGTCACGTGGTTCGACACCAAGCTTTGCCTGAAAAACAGGCTCGCAAGAAAAAAACCGCCGGCTTGGAACCGGCGGGCTGGATTGAAAGGAGCTGTTTTCGCGAAAAATCAGGCGGCAAGAACGGCTTTCGGCTCGACCAGTTCGTAGCCGAGCGCCTCGGCGACTGCCCGGTTGGTGATCTTGCCTTTATGGACATTGAGGCCGTTGCGCAGGTGATGATCGTCGACCAGCGCCTTCAGGCCCTTGTCGGCAAGCTGCAGGCCATAGTGCAGCGTCGCGTTGTTGAGCGCGTGGGCCGAAGTGACCGGCACGGCACCCGGCATGTTGGCGACGCAATAGTGGATGACGCCGTCGACCTCATAGGTCGGCTCGGCATGAGTGGTGGCGTGCGAAGTCTCGAAGCAGCCGCCCTGGTCGATGGCGACGTCGACCAGCACCGAGCCTTTCTTCATGCCCGACAGCATTTCGCGCGAAACCAGTTTTGGCGCCGCGGCACCCGGGATCAGCACCGCGCCGACGACGATGTCTGCCGAAAAGCACTCTTCCTCCAGCGCCTCGACAGTCGAGTAACGGGTGTGGACGCGGCCGGCGAAGAGGTCGTCGAGCTGGCGCAGGCGCGGGATCGAGCGGTCGATGATGGTGACGTCGGCGCCAAGGCCGGCCGCCATCCTGGCCGCGTGCAGGCCGACGACGCCACCGCCGAGCACGGTGACCTTGCCGGGCAGCACGCCGGGCACGCCACCCAGCAGCACACCGCGGCCGCCATTGGCCTTCTGCAGCGCCGTGGCACCGGCCTGGATCGACAGACGTCCGGCAACTTCCGACATCGGCGCCAGCAGCGGCAGGCCGCCACGGTCGTCGGTCACAGTCTCGTAGGCGATTGCCGTCACGCCGGACGCAAGCAGGCCCTTGGTCTGCTCCGGATCCGGCGCCAGGTGGAGGTAGGTGTACAGGATCTGGCCTTCGCGAAGCTGCGCCCATTCGCTGGGCTGCGGTTCCTTGACCTTGACGATCATGTCCGATCTGGCGAACACCTCGGCGGCCGTCTTGGCAATCGTGGCGCCGGCGGCGCGATAGGCGTTGTCATCGGCGCCGATGCCGGCCCCGGCGCCGGTCTCGACCAGCACTTCGTGGCCATGGGCGACATATTCGCGGACCGAGCCGGGAGTGAGGCCGACGCGGTATTCGTGGTTCTTGATTTCCTTGGGGCAGCCGACGCGCATTTTCTTCTCCTGATCCGGCCCTTTGGGCTCGTTCCCTGTATGGATGGAGTGAACCACGAATCGTTGCGCAGGTGTTTGCGAATGCGCTTGCGCCAACCGGCCGGTTTCGATAATCGTTGCGCGAAATAACAAGATATTCGCAGGATTCACGAATAATGACGCTCGACAGGATTGATATCGCCATTCTTGAGGCATTGCAGAAGGATGGCAGGATACCCAACGCGGCACTTGCCGAAAAGGTCGGCCTATCGCAGTCGGCCTGTTCGCGCCGGCTCGACAATCTGGAGAAATCCGGAACCATCCGTGGCTATCATGCCCGGCTTTCCAATACAGCACTTGGCCACCAGATGACGGCGATCGTGCACATATCGCTGTCGGGACAGTTCGAGAAGACTCTGTCGGATTTCGAGGCGGCGATCAAACGCTGCCCGAACGTGCTGTCCTGCCATCTGATGTCGGGCGAATATGACTACATCCTGAGGATCGCGGCCAAGGATCTCGTCGACTATGAGCGAATCCACAAGGAATGGCTGTCGGCGATGCCGCATGTGACCAAGATCAATTCGTCGTTCGCCTTGCGTGAGATCGTCGACCGTACGGCCATGGGCATGAAGCCGGAGATGGCCTAGTTCCTCGACACAGAAGTTCTGACGGGTCGCTGCATAGACAAACCACCTGCCTTCGATTTGCGGAAACGGGCGTCACTTCGTCATCCACGGGCGGAGCAAGGAGTGTAGCGACGCAGCGCAGACCCGAGGATCCATGCCGCGACTTCAAAGCGTCACTACGGTGCAGAGTTCTGCTCGGCTGCATTCCTTGGTCAAGGTCACGGCATGGATCCTCGGGTCTCCGCGACGGAGCTTCGCTCCTGCTTCGCCCGTGGATGACGAAGGTGGGTGCCTTGGGTCAATCCCGAATGCCTCTGCGATCCATCGAGACGAACCATGACAACCTGGCTGCTGACAGGCCGCTAACCACCCTGTGGGGCCTGGGCTAGCTGACCGCCGTTACCACCCGATCCATCGGGATATCGTGCGGCTGCGGGTAGATGGTAGCGATGCGCTGCAATTCGTAGCCGACGCCGATGACCAGCGGCTTGAACGGCATCGCTGCCAGCGTACGGTCGAAGAAACCGCCGCCATACCCCAGGCGGTAGTTCTGGGGATCGATGCCGACGATCGGCGAGATGACGATGTCCGGCAGCACCGGATCGCCCTCGGCCGGGATCGGGATGTTCCAGACACCTTTCTCCAGCCGGTCGCCCGCTTTGTAGACGCGGAAGATCAGCGGCTGCCCCTTCTCGATGACGATGGGCAGGGCGGTGCGGCCGCCGCGTTCGTTTATGGACGCCATCCAAGGCCGCAAATCCGGCTCGCCACGAAACGGCCAATAGAGACTGACCATGCGCCCGGCGATCTCGCCGATCATCGCGTCGAGGCTTTCCGCAATGCTTTGCGACATTACCGTTCGGGCGTCGGCCGAAACAGCAAGACGCGCGGCGATCAGGCGTTCGCGCTCGGCTTTGCGCCAGCGTCTCACATCGGTCCAGTCGCTCGAAGGCGCACGGAATTGCGGATCGAGTTCGTGCATGAAACAGGGCGGCGAAGAATATTGCGCCGGAGCATCGTCGTCACGATCGTTGGCCATGCCTCACCTCATCGCGTGTTCGATGACGCTATACCTCGCGATACGATACAACATGTGCATTCACGACATGCAACGACGAGTCTCGGGCACTGTCCATCTGTTGTTGCATTGCACAAAAATACCTACATCCAGGACAGGCAATCTTGCTATCGGGGTGAACGAAATGAACGAAGCTAGGCATCATGTCGTCGTTGTCGGCGCGGGTTTCGGCGGCCTCGAGTTCACCCGTGCACTTGCTGGCGCGCCGGTCCGTATCACCATGATCGACAAGCGCAACCATCACCTCTTCCAGCCGCTGCTCTACCAGGTGGCGACGACGGCGCTGGCCACCTCCGAAATTGCCTGGCCGATCCGCCACCTCCTGCGCAAGCGCAAGGATGTGACGACGCTGCTCGCCAATGTCACCGGTGTCGACCGCGCCGGCAAGCGCGTGCTGCTCGATGACGGCAGCGCGGTCGCCTACGACACGCTGGTGCTCGCCACCGGTGCCCGCCACGCCTATTTCGGCCATGACGAATGGGAGCCTTTCGCGCCCGGCCTGAAGACGCTGGAGGACGCCACCACCATTCGGCGCCGCATTCTCCTGGCCTTCGAACAGGCCGAGCGGGAGACCGATCCCGCCAAACGCCAGGCGTTGCTGACCATTGCGATCGTCGGCGGCGGGCCGACCGGCGTCGAGCTTGCCGGCACCATCGTCGAGTTGGCGCATGACACGCTGCGCGGCGAATTCCGCAACATCGACACGCGGCAGACGCGCGTGGTGCTGATCGAGGCCGGCGACCGCATTCTGGCCAATTTCGCACCGAAACTTTCCGACTATGCCAGCAAAGCGCTCGAGCGGCTCGGCGTGACGGTCGAGCTCGGCCGGGCCGTCACGCGCTGCGACGCCGAAGGTGTTGTGTTTGGCGATAAGCAACTGGCCGCCCGAACGATCCTGTGGGCAGCCGGCGTTGCCGCTTCGCCAGCCGCTGAATGGCTCGGCGCGCCGGCGGACCGCGCGGGCAGGGTGCTGGTCGAGCCTGACCTCAGCGTGCCCGGCAGCCCGGAGATATTTGTCATCGGCGACGCCGCTCATGTGCTGCGGCCGGACGGGCGGCCGGTTCCCGGCGTGGCGCCTTCCGCCAAACAGGAGGGCCGACATGTTGCGGCCACCATCAAGGCCAGGCTCGGCGGCGACACGACCGCGCGTCCTTTTCGCTACAGGCATGCCGGCGATCTGGCGACGATCGGCAAACGCGCCGCCGCCATCGATTTCGGCTGGATCAAACTCACCGGCTGGCTCGCCTGGTGGCTGTGGGGAGTGGCCCACATCTATTTCCTGATCGGCTTTCGCAACCGGCTTGCGGTTTCGCTGAGCTGGCTATGGATCTACGCGACGGGGCAACGCAGCGCGCGGCTGATCACCCAGGGCGACGACGACAAGGGCTGATTTCTTCGCCCGATCGTTTATCCGCACGTCATCTGTTGCTGATCGAGTGGCGGCTTCATGCGCGCGACTTGTTGAATGGACTTAAGCAGTTTCAGAGCGAAGTTCGCTTCGGGGCAGGGCTTGTCAGGTCGTCGAAGGAGAAAACATGTCGCAACTGCTCCATCCCGTATCCCGCCGCGATCTCCTTGCGGGCGCCGCCGCAGGGGCACTGATCATGCTGCATCCGTTCTCCGCCCGTGCACAAGCCAACCAGGCGCATCTCCGGATCATGGAGACCACCGACATCCATGTGAACGTGCTGCCTTACGACTACTACGCCGACAAAGCGAACGACACGCTGGGCCTGTCGCGCACGGCGTCTCTCATCGATGCTGTGCGCAAGGAAGCCGTGAATTCGATGCTGATCGACAATGGCGACCTGCTGCAGGGCAATCCGATGGGCGACTACATCGCCTATGAGAAGGGGCTGAAGGACGGCGACCTGCATCCGATCATGAAAGGCATGAACCTGCTCGGCTACGAGTGCTCGACGCTCGGCAACCACGAATTCAACTACGGCCTGTCGTTCCTGGACAAGGTGCTGGCCGGCGCCAATTTTCCCTTCGTCTGCGCCAATTTGATCCGCGGCACCGAGCTTGCCGCTAACCCGCGCGACGACAAGCTCTATCTCAAGCCCTATGTCATCCTCGACAAGAAGATCAAGGACGGTTCGGGCGCCGAGCAGCCGATCAGGATCGGCATCATCGGCTTCGTGCCGCCGCAGATCATGGTCTGGGATCTCAAGAACCTCGAGGGCAACGTCAAGACGCGCGACATCGTCGAGGCGGCCAAGGCCTGGGTGCCGCAGATGAAGGAGGAGGGCGCCGACATCGTCATTGCGCTGTCGCATTCCGGTATCGACGTGAAGCAGGGCGAGATGATGGAGAACGCCTCGTTCTTCGTCGCCGGTGTCGACGGCATCGATGCGGTGTTCACCGGTCACCAGCATCTGGTGTTCCCCGGCAAGAAGGATTTCCAGTCGCTCGATGGTGTCGACACGCAGAAAGGCACGCTGCAGGGCAAGCCCGCCGTCATGGGCGGCTTCTGGGGCTCGCATATGGGGTTGATCGACTTGATGCTGGAACGCGACGGATCGAAATGGAAGATCGTTTCAGCCACTTCCGAGGCGCGGCCGATCTTCGAACGCGTCGACAACAAGAACAAGCCGACTGTCCCGGACGACAAGCGCATCATCGCGGCCCTCGAACAGGACCACCAGGCGACACTGGCCTATGTGCGCCGCCCTGTCGGCAAGACCTCCGCGCCGCTCTATTCCTATTTCGCGCTGGTCGCCGACGATCCGTCGGTGCAGGTCGTCAGCCAGGCGCAGACCTGGTACCTCAAGGAAATTCTCAAGAACACGCAATGGAAGGACGTGCCGCTGCTGTCGGCCGCCGCTCCCTTCAAGGCCGGCGGGCGCAACGGCGCCGACTACTATACCGACGTGCCGGCAGGCGACATCGCCATCAAGAATGTTGCCGACCTCTACCTCTATCCCAACACCGTGCGTGCGGTCGAAATCACCGGTGCGCAGGTCAAGGAATGGCTTGAAATGTCGGCTGGCATCTTCAACCGGATCGAGCCTGGGAAGGCCGACCAGGCCCTCATCAACACCGATTTTCCGTCCTACAATTTCGACGTCATCGACGGCGTCACCTACAAGATCGATCTGTCGCAGCCGTCGAAATACGATGCCAAGGGCGGGCTGGCCAACGCTGGCGCCAATCGCATCGTCGACCTGAGTTTCGATGGAAAACCAATTGATCCCAAACAGAAATTCGTCATCGCGACCAACAATTACCGGGCTGGTGGCGGCGGCAATTTCCCCGACATCAATGCCTCGAAGATCATCTACGAAGCACCGGACACCAATCGCGACGTCATCGTCCGCTATATCGTCAGCGAGGGCACGATCAATCCGTCGGCGGACGACAACTGGTCGTTCGCACCGCTGCCTGGAGCCAGCGCCGTGTTCGAAACCGGCCCCAAGGCCAAGGATTTTATTGCGCAGGTGAAATCGCTGAAGATCGAGCCGGCGGGCGAGGGCGAGGCAGGATTCGCGAAATACCGCATCCTGCTTTGAAGGGTGACGGCGACCGCGCGGCCATGTCGAGATCGTGCGCGACATCGCTTGGTCAGCGGCAATGAAAATCGAAGAGCGTGTCGATTTACGCCTTGTAGACCACCTGGCGCACGTCGATGTAGCTGGCGCGGAAGCCGGCTTCGCAATAGTGCAGGTAGAACTCCCAGAGCTTTTTGAAGCGGTCGTCGAAGCCGAGCGGAACGATCTTCTCCCATGACGCCCGGAACCGGTGGCGCCATTCGGCGAGCGTGCGCGCGTAGTCGTCGGGAAAGACGCGCTCGCGCAGGTGGGCGAGGCCATGATCCTTGCCCAGTGCCTTCAGGATCGACGGTGTCGGCAGCATGCCGCCCGGGAAGACGTAGCGCTGGATGAAATCCGGCCTTGCGCGATAGGTGTCGTAGGCGGCTTCGTTGATGGTGATGATCTGCAGGCCGGCAGTGCCGCCAGGCCTCAGACAGGCCTTCATCTTGCCGAAAAACACCGGCCAGTATTTTTCGCCGACCGCCTCGAACATCTCGATCGAGGCGATGCGGTCATAGGTGCCGGTTTCGTCGCGATAATCCTGCAGCTTGATGTCGACCTTGTCGGCAAGGCCAGCCTTGGCGATGCGAGCCGTGGCAAAATCGTGCTGCTCGCGGCTGATCGTCAGCCCGGTCACGCGGCAGCCGATCTCGCGCGCCGCGAATTCGGCGAAGCCACCCCAGCCGCAGCCGATTTCCAGCACATGGTCCTTCGGACCGATCCCTGTATCCTTCGCCAGAGCGCGATATTTGGCGGCCTGGGCGCCTTCCAGGTCGTTGGCACCGGTCGTGTAGAGCGCCGAAGAATAGGTCATGCTCGGATCGAGCCATTCCTTGTAGAAGGCGTTGCCGAGGTCGTAATGCGCCGAGATATTGCGTTTCGAACCGGTGCGCGTGTTCTGGTTGAACCAGTGGCGGATGCGCTGGACGGTGTTGATCAGCCAACTGGTGCCGCCCGCGATACGCTCGCCGATGACCGAATTGACCACGAACAGCTCCAGGAAGCTGGTCACGTCGGGGCTTTCCCAATCGCCGTCCATATAGGATTCGGCAACGCCGATCGTGCCGCCGGAAAAGGCGCGGCCCGGCAAGCGCCAATTCTTCAACACCAGTTCGGCATCTGGGCCAGGTCCCTTGCCGCCGACGAGGACGGCACGGCCGTCCGGCAGCCTGACCTTGAGCGAACCGCGCGGCAGGTTCATCGCCGCCGACAGCACCATGCGCGCTTTCGCTGGAAGACCTTTCACGATCTCCGCGAAATTGAATTCATCGAGCCTGACCGCGTCGCTCAATGCTACGCCAAAATGTTCCTTTTGCGCCATCTCGTGCCCCTGGATTTCCGCGGTGTCGGCGCAAATTGCCGGGCCACGGTTCTCTTGGATCATTCGCCAGCTTCGAACGCCGCCGCGACCGGTTCGTCGGCGAGCGGGCTCGAATGAAGTGCGCGCCCCCTACCAGAGCTTCAGCGCTTCCCGGTGAATCCGTGCGACAATCTTCCACGTCATGCGGGGAAACTTCAAGGGGCAGGCTGCAACCGGGGCTGTGCCAAGCAGATTGCTCGCGCCGGCGGGCATCTGTGCCTTTGGACAGCCAAGGCGCAGCGCGTTAAAAAACGCCTATGGCCGCAGAATTCCTTGTGCGATAGATTTAGCCATGCGTTATGTAATCGTCATTGCCGCCATCGCGTTTTTCCTGATCTGGGATGGCATGTACAATCAGGGCCGGTATCTCGACACCACGGTGAGAGAACTTAGCCGCATTGTGCGATATGCTACCGGCAAGGTTTAGCTCCGGCGGCTGCAGCCGCGACATCCTTGTCGATTGACGCCAACGTCCTGCCGTCACAAAAGACCCCAGCACTTTGATCGAGGAGGCGGGGTTGATCCGGCATATCGTTTTCTTCAGCGCGCGGCGAAAAGAGGATGTCGAGGCTGTGCGCACCGGCTTGCTGGCGCTCGGCGACATTCCTCATTCCAGCCTTTTCGAGGTCACCTTGAACACCAAGGTCGATCCACTGTCCGATGAGGTCGACGTGGTCGTCTATGCGGAGTTCGCCGACGACGCCGCGCTGGCCGCCTACAAGGCGCACCCGCTCTATGCGCAGACCACCAGCAAGGTCAAACCGATGCGCGAACTGCGCTATTCCGCCGATGTCGTTGCCGGAAGCTGATGCCTTGTCCAGGTGGTGCCTTTTTCGAAGTCCGGTGAACTGACTTGGGCGAACTGGCCGGGATTGCGATCAAGTCTTGAACCGATTTGCGGAATGATGCACATCGCGCCTGCATGACCCAAACCGCAGCCGCAGGCACTCATCCGCTCGATCACCTGGTGCTGCCGACGCAGAGCCTTGAGGTTGCGCGAGCCCGGCTCACCGCGCTTGGCTTCGTCGTGGCCCCGACCGGCATCCATCCCTTCGGAACGGAAAACTGCTGTGTTTTCCTGGCCGACGGCACGTATCTCGAACCGCTCGCGGTCGGCGACGAACAGGTGGCGACAAAGGCTATCGCAGACGGCAATGTCTTCGTCACGCGTGATCGCGCCTATCGCGACAGCAACGGCGACGAGGGATTTTCCGCCATTGTTCTAGGCACGGACAATGCCGACGCCGACCATGCACGCTATGTCGATGCCGGCATCTCGGCGGGAGACATGCTGGGCTTTTCGCGCGCCTTCACCGACCCTGCCGGCAAAAGCGACATCGCGTCGTTCAAGCTCGCCTTCGCGGCCGGAGCCGAAGCCACGGACGCCTTCCTGTTTGCCTGCGAGCGGGTCAACGCGCCTGATGTGGACCGCACGGCTTTGCAGGCCCACGCCAACGGCGCGACCGGAATTGTCGAGATCTTGGCGATCAGCGATGCGCCCGGAAAGCAGCATGGGCTGATTTCCGTGGCGGTGGACGATCCGGCCGCCGACAGGCAGGGCGGCATGTTTCCCTTGCCGAATGCAGATTTGAGCGTGCTTGACGGCGCGGCTTTCACCGCGCGCTTCGGCCTGCCTGCCGGCGCGCCGACAGATCTACGCTTCGCAGCGGTGGTCTTTTCGGTTCGGAACGCCGATGTGACATCGAGGCTGCTTGCAGCCAATTCCGTCCAACACGATATAGCGGGCAATGATATCGTCGTGCGGCCTGCACCCGGACAGGGCGCGGCCTTCATCTTCCGGGAGATCCCATGAGCAAGCCGCAAGCGTCCAATTCGATGGCGCCCAATTCGTCGGTAACCGTCGGCAATGTCGTCTTCGACAACAAGGCGGCTCTGTCGCTGATCGCCGGCCCTTGTCAGTTTGAATCACGCCAGCACGCCTTCGATATGGCCGGCGCGCTGAAGGAACTGACCGGCAGGCTCGGCATAGGGCTCGTCTACAAGACCAGCTACGACAAGGCCAACCGCACCTCGCTGTCGGCGACGCGCGGTGCCGGTATGGACGCAGCCCTTCCCGTCTTCGACGAGTTGCGCAAGGAATTTTCGCTCCCCGTGCTGACCGATGTCCATACCGAGGAGCAGTGCGCGATCGTCGCGCCGCATGTCGATGTCCTGCAGATTCCGGCTTTCCTGTCGCGCCAGACGGACATGCTGGTCGCCGCCGCCAGGACCGGCAAGGTGATCAATGTGAAGAAGGGGCAGTTCCTCGCCCCCTGGGACATGAAGAACGTCGTCGCCAAGATCACCGGATCCGGCAATGCCAATGTGCTGACCACCGAGCGCGGCGCGTCCTTCGGCTACAACACGCTGGTGTCCGACATGCGCGCTCTGCCCATCATGGCCGAGATCGGCGCGCCGGTGATCTTCGATGCCACGCATTCGGTGCAGCAACCGGGCGGGCAGGGTGGTTCCTCGGGCGGCGAGCGCCGCTTTGTCGAGACGCTGGCCCGCGCGGCAGTCGCTGTCGGCGTTGCCGGCGTGTTCATCGAGACCCATCAGGATCCCGACAACTCGACCTCTTCCGACGGCCCGAACATGCTCCCGTTGAAGGACATGCCGGCCCTGCTCGAGCGGCTGATGGCATTCGACCGCATCGCCAAGGGCCTCTAAGGGCGGACGCATACTCCGCCGACTGCCGGCGCTTGTGGAAGGCACGAGCCGGCTATACGCTTGGCTGGCAAATGAGCGTTTTGGCAGGAGGAAGCCATGTCCGTCGCCCGCGTCACCGAAATCACATCCTCGTCGAACAAGAGCTTTCAGGACGCCATCGAACAGGGAATTGCGCGCGCATCCAAAACCCTGAAGAACGTCGAGGGCGCCTGGATCCAGGACCAGAAGATCGTCGTCGAAGACGGCAAGATTGTTGCTTATCGCGTCAATATGAAGGTTACCTTCATCCTCGCGGAGTGAACGGTCGACGCCGAAAAAGTCGGGAACCTTCGCCCGCGCCCCTCATTGTCCAAGTATGGTTCGAAACCACAATGAGGAGCACAATCATGGCTACCCAGACAGGTCACACCCAAGCCATCGCCGCTTCGCGGGTCATCGGCACATCGGTCTACAATACCGAAGGCACGAGCATCGGCAGCATCGAGGATGTGATGCTTGACAAGATGACGAACGGCATCATGTTCGCGGTCATCGGTTTTGGCGGCTTCCTCGGTATCGGCGAGAAATATCACGCCATTCCGTGGGCAAGCCTCGACTACGATGAGGACAAAGGCGGGTATGTCGTGCCGTTTTCCAAGGAACAACTCAGGGCGGCACCTGCTTATTCGATCAACGAATTGACCGGGGCGGATGGCGAGGCGGCCCGCGACGAATCCTACAATTATTACAAGGTCACGCCTTACTGGCATTAACAGCAACGATAAAGCGGCCCCGTCGAGAGACGGGGCCGCTTTGGATTCCGGCTTATTCGCTGACGTGTAAGGGGGCCATCGCCTTGGGCGGCGACTGCTGATTGTCGCACGACGTCAGGAATGCCGCCGCGATCAGGAACAGACTCACGATACCACTCAACTGGGACATGGCGAAACTCCTCCTGTTTCGCCCCGCGCCCCCGCACCATAGCCACAAGCCGGCCTGCCGTACATGACTTATGATGACAGCGATTTGCGCTTCGTGAATCGTTCGGAGGCTGAAGCCGCGGCAATAATTGCCAGCCGGCCGATTGCCTTTTGCAGCACTTTGGCTAAGACGTGCGGCATTCTTCAGATCAATCGAGGACATCGCAAATGACCGCCATCATCGACATTGTCGGGCGTGAAATCCTGGACAGCCGTGGAAATCCGACCGTCGAGGTCGATGTCATTCTCGAAGATGGCTCGATGGGCCGCGCGGCGGTGCCATCGGGTGCTTCGACCGGCGCCCACGAGGCCGTCGAACTGCGCGACGGCGGTGCCCGCTATCTCGGCAAGGGTGTGCTCAGGGCCGTCGAAGCGGTGAACGGCGAACTGTTCGAGGCGATCGGCGGCATGGAAGCCGAAAACCAGATCCATATCGACCAGACCATGATCGAGCTTGACGGCACGCCCAATAAGAGCCGGCTTGGCGCCAACGCCATTCTCGGTGTGTCGCTGGCGGTGGCCAAGGCGGCCGCTGATGCCGCCGGCCTGCCGCTGTACCGTTATGTCGGTGGCACCAAGGCGCATCTCCTGCCGGTACCGATGATGAACATCATCAATGGTGGCGCGCATGCCGACAACCCGATCGATTTCCAGGAATTCATGATCCTGCCGATCGGCGCGCCGACGCTGCGCGAAGGTGTACGCTGGGGTTCGGAAATCTTCCATACGCTGCGCAAGAAGCTGAAGGATGCCGGCCACAACACCAATGTCGGCGACGAGGGCGGCTTTGCCCCGAACCTGAAAAGCGCCCCGGTGGCGCTCGATTTCATCATGGAATCGATCGAGCAGGCCGGCTTCAAGCCGGGCGACGAGATCGCGCTCGGCCTCGATTGCGCCGCGACCGAGTTCTTCAAGGACGGCAACTACGTCTATGAGGGCGAGAAGAAGACGCGCGATCCCAAGGCCCAGGCCAAATACCTGGCCAAGCTTGCCGCCGACTATCCGATCATCTCGATCGAGGACGGCTTGGCCGAGGACGATTGGGAAGGCTGGAAGTACCTGACCGACCTGATCGGCAAGAAGACGCAGCTGGTCGGCGACGATTTGTTCGTCACCAACACGGCGCGGCTACGCGACGGCATCCGCATGGGCGTTGCCAATTCGATCCTGGTCAAGGTCAACCAGATCGGCTCGTTGACGGAAACGCTCGACGCCGTCGAGACCGCGCACAAGGCCGGCTACACCGCCGTCATGTCGCACCGCTCGGGCGAAACCGAGGATTCGACCATCGCCGATCTCGCGGTTGCCACCAATTGCGGACAGATCAAGACCGGCTCGCTGTCGCGCTCCGACCGCATGGCCAAGTACAACCAGCTGATCCGCATCGAGGAAGAACTCGGCAAGCAGGCAAGCTATGCCGGCAAGTCGGTGATCAAGGGCTGATCCGGAAAACACTCGGATATCGGATGAAAGGGCGGGAGCATTCCCGCCTTTTTTCATTTCGGTTCGCCAAACCGGTCACCTGTAACCGTCCGTTAAGCACAATCGGGCGAAAAAGATCGTGAGCCGCCTGAGTTCGCGGGCTAGAGCCGGATGATTTCAGGTCTGTTCGACCTGAAGTCTGAATCCGACTCTAAATCAAAGAGATAGAGCATGTTGTCGTCCGAAAACCGCTTCACACATTTCGGCATCACGCTCTAGAGGAACCGGGCGATGTGGACGCGTCAGCACAAGCAGAGAAACACCGGCCGGCTGATCATTCCCTCGCTTTGCGTGGTGTTCCTGGCCTATTTCGGCTTTCATGCCTATCACGGCGAATTCGGCATCTATTCGAAATATCAGCTGGAAGCCCAGACGGTTGCGCTGCAAGGCCAGCTCGATGCGATCAAGGCGCGCCGCATGGAACTCGAGCGCCGCGTTCGGCTGATGCATGAAGGCACGCTCGAGAAGGACATGCTCGATGAGCAGGCACGCAAGGCGCTCAATCTGTCCCAAGCCGATGAAATCACCATTATGTTGCCGACCTCGGTGAAATAACTGATTTCCAGTTAATCGCCAATATTTTCAACGATTTTAATTGCTTAGGCGCATGCCAGCTATGCAAATTCGGCATGGCGCAACGCTTTGACGCGTGTTAGCCTCCCTAAAATCGGTGGGGAGGAGCTGATCTCCCCAGAGCAGATTTCATCCTGCTCTAATGTCCACGAAGAGACGCCAACAGGGAGTGATGCATGGCCACCGCAGCCAGAAAAGCGCCTGCCAAATCCAAATCCGACGGCAAATCGGGGCTTTCCGCCCCCAAGCCCGCCGAGTTCACCAAGGATGAAGAGCTTGCCGCCTACCGGCACATGCTGGTCATCCGTCGTTTCGAGGAAAAGGCCGGCCAGCTTTACGGCATGGGTTTCATCGGCGGCTTCTGTCACCTCTATATCGGCCAGGAAGCGGTCGTCACCGGCATGAAGATGGCGCTGATCGACGGCGATCAGATGATCACCGCCTATCGCGACCACGGCCACATGCTGGCGATGGAGCTGTCGCCGCGCGGCGTCATGGCCGAGCTGACCGGGCGTCGGGGCGGCTTGTCCCGGGGCAAGGGCGGCTCCATGCACATGTTCTCCAAGGAAAAGCACTTTTACGGCGGCCACGGCATCGTCGGTGCGCAGGTGTCTCTTGGTACTGGTCTCGCCTTTGCCAACCGCTACCGCGACAACAACAATGTCTCGCTGACCTATTTCGGCG
The DNA here is from genome assembly GCF_040321775.1 of Mesorhizobium sp. M0243. NCBI lineage: Bacteria > Pseudomonadati > Pseudomonadota > Alphaproteobacteria > Hyphomicrobiales > Phyllobacteriaceae > Mesorhizobium > Mesorhizobium sp. M0243. The sequence goes on from NZ_JAMYSF010000013.1 coordinate 60,741, forward strand.
ACGGCGCGGCCAACCAGGGCCAGGTCTATGAAAGCTTCAACATGGCCTCGCTGTGGAAGCTGCCGGTGATCTACATCATCGAGAACAACCGCTATGCGATGGGCACCTCGGTGTCGCGCTCTTCGGCGGAAACCAACTTTTCGCATCGTGGTGCCTCGTTCAAGATCCCGGGCATCCAGGTCGACGGCATGGACGTGCGCGCTGTCAAGGCTGCCGCCGACCAGGCGACCGAATGGTGCCGCGCCGGCAACGGGCCGATCATTCTCGAAATGCAGACCTACCGCTACCGCGGTCACTCGATGTCCGATCCGGCAAAATACCGCTCCAAGGAAGAAGTGCAGAAGATGCGCTCGGACCATGACCCGATCGAGCAGGTCAAGGCACGGCTGATGGAAAAGAAGTGGGCGACCGAGGACGAGCTCAAGACCATCGACAAGGAGGTCCGCGACATCGTCGCCGACGCCGCCGAATTTGCCCAGAACGACGCGGAGCCGGATCCGTCCGAGCTCTGGACCGATATCGTATTGTAACGGGAGGGCAAGGACATGCCGATCGAAATTCTCATGCCCGCTCTCTCGCCGACCATGGAAGAGGGCAATCTTTCCAAGTGGTTGAAGAACGAGGGCGACAAGGTCGTCGCCGGCGACGTTATCGCCGAGATCGAGACCGACAAGGCGACGATGGAAGTCGAAGCTGTTGACGAAGGCACGCTGGGCAAGATCCTGATCGCCGCCGGTACCGAAGGCGTCAAGGTCAACACACCGATCGCCGTGCTGCTGCAGGACGGCGAAAGTGCCGGGGATATCGGCAAGTCTGCGGCGCCCGCCAAGGCGGAAGCACCTGCAAAGGCAGAGGCTCCGGCCGCAGCAGAGGACAAGGCGGAGGCCACAAAGCCGGCCGCCGCACCGGTGGCTGCCGCCCCGAAGACGGAGATCGCCGCCGATCCGGACATTCCGGCCGGCACGGAGATGGTCTCCACCACGGTGCGCGAAGCGCTGCGCGATGCGATGGCCGAGGAAATGCGCCGCGACGGCGATGTCTTCGTCATGGGCGAGGAGGTTGCCGAATACCAGGGCGCCTACAAGATCACGCAGGGCCTGCTGCAGGAATTCGGGCCGCGGCGCGTCGTCGATACGCCGATCACCGAGCATGGCTTTGCCGGCGTTGGCGTGGGTGCGGCGATGGCCGGCCTGAAGCCGATCGTCGAGTTCATGACCTTCAACTTCGCCATGCAGGCGATCGACCAGATCATCAACTCGGCCGCCAAGACGCTCTATATGTCCGGCGGCCAGATGGGCGCGCCGATCGTGTTCCGTGGACCGAACGGTGCCGCCGCACGCGTCGCTGCCCAGCACTCGCAGTGCTATGCCGCCTGGTACAGCCACATTCCGGGCCTGAAAGTGGTGATGCCCTACACCGCCGCTGACGCCAAGGGCTTGCTGAAGGCAGCGATCCGCGATCCGAACCCAATCATCTTCCTCGAGAATGAAATCCTTTACGGTCAGTCCTTCGACGTGCCGAAGCTGGACGATTTCGTGTTGCCGATCGGCAAGGCGCGCATCCATAAATCAGGCAAGGATGTCACCATCGTCTCCTTCGGCATCGGCATGACCTATGCGGTCAAGGCTGAAGCGGAACTGCGTGGCCTTGGCATCGATGCCGAGATCATCGACTTGCGCACGATCCGGCCGCTCGATCTCGACACCATCATCGCCTCGGTCAAGAAGACCAACCGCCTGGTGGTGGTGGAGGAAGGTTATCCGCAGAACTCGGTCGGCGACCATATCGCCAACCAGGTGTCGCAGCGCGCCTTCGACTTTCTGGACGCGCCGGTCATCACCATCGCCGGCAAGGATGTGCCGATGCCTTATGCGGCCAACCTCGAGAAGCTGGCGTTGCCGAATGTCGGCGAAGTCATCGAGGCGGTCAAAGCCGTCACGTATCGCTGAACCGGGCGGGAGGACAAAATGCCAATCAACATCACCATGCCGGCCCTGTCGCCCACGATGGAAGAGGGCAATCTGTCCAAGTGGCTCGTCAAGGAAGGCGACAAGGTTTCGCCGGGCGATGTCATTGCCGAGATCGAGACCGACAAGGCGACGATGGAAGTCGAAGCCGTCGATGAGGGCACGGTTGCAAAGCTCGTCGTTCCCGCCGGCACCGAGGGCGTCAAGGTCAATGCGCTGATCGCCGTGCTCGCCGGAGAGGGCGAGGATGCAGGCGCCGTCGCGAAAAGCGGTGGCGGTGCCGCACCAGCGAAAGCCGAGGCGCCGAAAGCGGAGGAGCCCAAGGCTGACGCACCAAAGGCGGAAGCATCAAAGGCGGAAGCATCAAAGGCGGAACCGGTCGCGACCGCACCCAAGGCAGAGGCGGCTCCAGTTGCCAATGGTCATGCGGCCGGCGAGCGCACCTTCGCCTCGCCGCTCGCACGTCGCATCGCCAGGGAAGCCGGCGTCGATGTGTCTGCCGTGACCGGCACCGGCCCGCATGGCCGCGTCGTCAAGGCAGATATCGACGCCGCGATTGCCGGTGGCGGCGCCAAGCCTGCCGCCAAGGCAGCACCCGCCGGGGCTCCGGCAACTGCTCCTGCTGTGAAGGCGATGTCCGACGATCAGGTGCTGAAGCTGTTCGAGGCTGGCTCCTACGATCTCGTCCCGCATGACAATATGCGCAAGACCATTGCGCGCCGCCTGGTCGAGGCCAAGACCACCATCCCGCATTTCTACCTGACGCTCGACTGCGAGCTCGATGCACTCCTCGCATTGCGCACGCAGATTAACGCCGCAGCCCCGGTAAAGAAGACCGACAAAGGCGATGCGCCCGCCTACAAGCTGTCGGTCAACGACATGGTCATCAAGGCGATGGCGATGGCGCTGAAGGCGGTGCCGGATGCCAATGCCTCATGGACCGAAAGCGCCATGGTCAAGCACAAGCATGCCGATGTCGGCGTCGCCGTGTCGATCCCGGGCGGCCTGATCACACCGATCATTCGGCATGCCGACGAAAAGACGCTGTCCACCATCTCCAACGAGATGAAGGATCTGGCCAGCCGGGCGCGCAGCCGCAAGCTGAAGCCGGAAGAGTATCAGGGCGGCACCACGGCGGTGTCCAACCTCGGCATGTTCGGCATCAAGGACTTTGCCGCCGTCATCAACCCGCCGCATGCGACGATCCTTGCCGTCGGTGCCGGCGAGGAGCGGGCGGTGGTCAAGAACGGCGAGATCAAAATCGCCACCGTGATGTCGGTGACGCTGTCGACCGACCATCGCGCCGTCGACGGCGCGCTGGGTGCCGAACTGCTGGTCGCCTTCAAGCGCCTGATCGAGAACCCGATGGGCATGCTGGTTTAGGACGGAGAGGGCGGTGCGGATCTTCTTCACCTCCCTTATGGCGTTTTTCCTGTCAGGATTGGCAGGCGGCTTGGTTGCTCAACAGCTGGCGGTCGCAACCCATGCGCAGGAAGAATACATTCTGGTGTTCATGACGTCGGTGCTTGTCACCATTGTCGCGACGATCGTGTTTTTCATCGCGCAGCTTTTTTCGAACGCACCGTCGATCATCAACTGGCTGGGCCTCTGCGCAATTGTCCTGTTCGTGCTGATCGGGCTCGGCCTGATCGGTTGGACGTTCTCTCAGCCGGTCGATAAGCGCCAGTGGGAAGGTGACCTGCCGATCGTCGCCGGCCTGGTTTTGCCGAACCTGGCCACTGTGCTGGTTCAATGGCTGTTCGTGCGCTGGCGGTTGAGGCGCGGCTCGATTAACGCACAGGTGGGCGCATGAAGACGGTTCTTTGTTACGGCGACTCGCTGACCTGGGGCTACAATGCCGAAGGTGGCCGCCATGCGCTGGAAGACCGCTGGCCGAGCGTGCTGCAGGCAGCGTTAGGCGCCGACGTGCAAGTGATTGCCGATGGCCTCAACGGCCGCACCACGGCCTTCGACGATCATCTGGCCGGTGCGGACCGCAACGGTGCAAAACTGCTACCAACCGTCCTGACGACCCATGCGCCGATCGACCTGATTGTCATCATGCTCGGCGCCAACGACATGAAGCCGTGGATCCACGGCAATCCCGTCGCGGCCAAGCAGGGCATCCAGCGGCTGATCGACATCGTGCGCGGTCACGACTATCCGTTCGACTGGCCGGCGCCGCAGATCCTGATCGTTTCGCCGCCTGTGGTCAGCCGTACAGACAATGCCGAATTCAAGGAGATGTTCGCCGGCGGTGACGAGGCTTCGACGCGGTTGGCGCCGCTCTATGCCGCTCTTGCCGATGAGGCCGGCTGCGGCTTCTTCGACGCCGGCAGCGTGGCGCAAACCACCCCGCTCGACGGCGTCCATCTCGATGCCGAAAACACGCGAAACATCGGCAAGGCGCTGGCACCCGTCGTGCGCGTCATGCTGGAATTGTGAAGGAGAAAAACCGTGGCTGAGAACTACGACGTCATCATCATCGGCTCCGGCCCTGGCGGCTATGTCACCGCGGTGCGTTCCGCGCAACTCGGCTTCAAGACGGCGATCGTCGAGCGCGAGCATCTCGGCGGTATCTGCCTCAACTGGGGCTGCATCCCGACCAAGGCGCTGCTGCGCTCGGCCGAGATCATGCACTATTCGGACCACCTGAAGGATTACGGGCTGAAGCTCGACGGCAAGGTCAGCGTCGATGCGTCAGCCGTGGTCGACCGCTCGCGCAAGGTGTCGCTGCGGCTCAATGGCGGCGTTGCCTTCCTCATGAAGAAGAACAAGGTCGACGTCATCTGGGGCGAGGCCAAGCTTTCGAAGCCGGGCGAGATCGTCGTGTCGAAGACGGCCAAGAAGCCGATGGAGCCGCAGCCGCCAGTGCCGAAAGGCGTCAAGGGCGAGGGCACCTATACCGCCAAGCACATCATCCTGGCGACCGGCGCCCGGCCGCGCGCGCTGCCCGGCATCGAGCCGGACGGCAGACTGATCTGGACTTATTTTGAAGCCATGGTGCCGAAGGAGATGCCGAAGTCGCTGCTGGTCATGGGGTCGGGCGCCATCGGCATCGAATTCGCCTCCTTCTACCGCACCATGGGCGCCGAAGTGACGGTGGTCGAATTGCTGCCGGCGGTGATGCCGGTCGAGGATGCCGAAGTCTCGAAATTCGCGCAGAAGCAGTTCGAGAAGCAAGGCATGAAGATCATCCTCGAAGCCAAGGTGACCAAGGTCGAGAAGGGTGCCAACTCGGTCACCGCGCATGTCGAGATGAAGGACGGCAAGGTCGAGAAGATCACCGCCGATCGGATGATCTCGGCCGTCGGCGTCCAGGGCAACATCGAGGGCCTCGGACTCGAGGCGCTTGGCGTGAAGACGGAGCGTGGCTGCGTCGTCATCGATGGTTACGGCAAGACCAACGTGCCGGGCATCTACGCCATCGGCGATGTCGCCGGCCCGCCGATGCTCGCTCACAAGGCCGAACATGAGGGGGTCGTGTGCATCGAGAAGATCGCAGATTTTCCTGGCGTGCATGCCACCGACAAGCTGAAGATTCCGGGCTGCACCTACTGCAATCCGCAGGTCGCCTCGGTTGGGCTGACGGAAGCCAAGGCCAAGGCCGAGGGCAAGGACATCCGGGTCGGGCGCTTCCAGTTCGCCGCCAATGGCAAGGCGATTGCGCTCGGTGAGGATCAGGGTTTCATCAAGACCATCTTCGACAAGAAGACCGGTCAATTGCTCGGCGCCCACATGGTCGGTGCCGAAGTGACCGAACTGATCCAGGGTTTTGTCGTGGCGATGAACCTGGAGACGACCGAGGAAGAGCTGATGCACACCATCTTCCCGCACCCGACGCTGTCGGAGATGATGAAGGAAAGCGTGCTCGACGCCTATGGCCGCGCGCTCAACGCCTGATAGATTGAAAGCGCTGCTACAGATGGAACCCGGCGGCAAGGTACTTCGTTTGCGAATGCGTTTTCACGTATCCCACAAGGAGAAGGCATATGCACCTGAATGGCGTCGGCTGGATAGCAGCCATCATCATCGGCGGCCTGGCAGGCTGGTTCGCCGAAATGTTCATGAAGAGCAACACCGGCATCTTCATGAACATCGTCATGGGCATCGTCGGCGCGGTCGTGCTGAACGCCATTCTGCAGGCTCTCAATTTTGGCCCGTTCGGCGTCGGCTGGATTGCCTATCTGATCACCGGCTTTATCGGTGCCTGCCTGCTGATCTGGGCCGGGCGTCTGGTGCGCCGTTAGCATCACTGAAGAGTTGCTATGCGAAAAAGGCTGTTGCGGCATGCGCCGTGGCGGCCTTTTTCTTTGCGTTGAAAAGTCTTAGATAACGTTATGACAGCGAACGCCTGACTGGCGTCGCGAATGAACCAGGTTTCCCGATGGTCACTGTCCTCGATACGATCGCCAACGCCCCGCGCTTGCGGCATCCGGAAAAGGCGCACAAGCCTGATCAGGACGTGCTGCGCAAGCCCGACTGGATCCGCGTCAAGGCGCCGGTGTCGAAGGGCTATGCCGAAACGCGCGAAATCGTCAAATCGCACAAGCTGGTGACGGTCTGCGAAGAGGCCGGCTGCCCCAACATCGGCGAATGCTGGGAAAAGAAGCACGCCACCTTCATGATCATGGGCGAGATCTGCACCCGCGCCTGCGCCTTCTGCAACGTCGCCACGGGCATTCCAACAGCGCTTGACCCGGATGAACCGGCCCGCGTCGCGCATGCGGTCAAGCAGATGGGCCTTACCCATGTGGTCATCACCTCGGTCGACCGCGACGATCTCTCCGATGGCGGTGCGCAGCATTTCGCCGAGGTCATCCGCGCCATCCGGGCCGCGACGCCTTCGACGACGATCGAAATCCTGACGCCCGACTTCCTGCGCAAGGACGGCGCGCTGGAGATCGTCGTGGCCGCCAAGCCCGACGTCTTCAACCACAATCTCGAAACCGTACCGTCGAACTATCTGACGGTTCGTCCGGGCGCCCGCTATTTCCATTCGATCCGGCTGTTGCAGCGGGTCAAGGAGCTTGATCCGTCAATCTTCACCAAGTCCGGCATCATGGTGGGGCTGGGCGAGGAACGGAATGAAATCCTGCAGCTGATGGACGATCTGCGGTCCGCCAATGTCGATTTCATGACCATCGGCCAGTACCTGCAACCGTCGAAGAAGCACCATCCGGTGATCCGCTTCGTCACGCCGGAGGAGTTCAAATCCTTTGAGACGATCGGCCGGACCAAGGGTTTCCTGCTGGTGGCGTCTAGCCCGCTGACGCGTTCGTCGCATCACGCCGGCGACGATTTCGCCAAGCTGCGTGCGGCACGGGAAGCGATTCTCAAGAAATCAGCTTAATCCGCTGGTTTCATGCCAAAATTCGAAGCCATCCGACGCGTATCCCATACACCCGAGCAGATGTTCGCTTTGGTCGCCGATGTTGAATCCTATCCGCAATTCCTGCCGCTTTGCGAAGCGCTGACGGTTCGCTCGCGCAAGGAGCGTGACGGGCGCACGGTTCTGCTTGCCGACATGAGCATTGGTTACAAGGCGATCCGTGAAACCTTCACGACGCAGGTGCTGCTGAAGCCCGCCGAGAACACCATCGACGTGAAGTACATCGACGGGCCGTTCAAATATTTGAGCAATGTCTGGCGTTTCGAACCCGACGGCGCCGGTTGCGCCGTCCGCTTCTTCATCGACTACGAGTTCAAGAGTCGTATTCTGGGCGCGGTCATGGGGACCATGTTCGATCGCGCCTTCCGCATGTTCGCCGAAGCCTTTGAGAAGCGCGCCGACGTCATCTACGGTGCAGCACCTCGGGCCCAAGGTTAGCCGAGTGCTTGCAGGCCCAGTTCCAGCGCTTGCCGGACCGTTTCGCGACGAATGAAATCGCGGCCTTTGTCTGCAAAGAGCTGGTGCTCGGCGACAATCGGTCGGCCGTCCAGCGCAACCCCGAACCAGACCAGGCCGACCGGTTTTCCCGCCGAACCGCCGCCAGGCCCGGCAATGCCGGTGACCGCCAGGGTCAGCCCGGCGCGCGAACGGACAAGCGCGCCTGTTGCCATCTCGATCGCCGTCTCGCGCGAAACCGCGCCGTGCGCCTCAAGCGTGGCGGCGGAGACACCGAGCATGTCCATCTTGGCCTCGTTGGAATAGGTGATGAAGCCGCGATCGACCACGGCCGAGGAACCGGCGATGTCGGTGAGCGCGGCGATGATCATGCCGCCGGTGCAGCTTTCCGCCGTTGCCAGCATGATGCCGCGCTTCTGGCAGGCTTGCAGCAGCGCATTTGCCAGCTCGTTGTTGCTCATTCCGGCACCTCGCCGGGAAACACCACGCTGGCGGTGGCAATCGCCGCTATGCCTTCCTCGCGCCCGACAAAGCCGAGCTTCTCATTGGTTGTGGCCTTGATCGAGATGCGATCCGGCGTAATCGCCAGCATCTGAGAAAGGGCTGCGGTCATGGCCTCGCGATGCGGCCCGACGCGCGGCGCTTCGCAGATCAGCGTGATGTCGGCATTGGCGATGCGGCCGCCGCGCGCGCGCACCAGCCTTGCCGCATGCTCGACGAATATGCGCGACGCAGCGCCTTTCCACTGCGGGTCGGACGGCGGGAAATGCGTGCCGATGTCGCCAGCGCCGCAAGTCGCCAGCAGCGCATCGGTCAAGGCGTGCAGGCCGACATCGGCGTCGGAATGGCCGGACAGTTTCTTGTCGTGCGCTATGGCGACGCCACACAGCGTGACATGGTCTCCCGGTTCGAAGGCGTGGACGTCGTAGCCATTGCCGGTACGGATGTCGGGAAAGCGCACGCGTTCGCCGGAAAGCCGCTGGTCCGCCATCGCAATATCCCGTGCCCAGGTGAGTTTGACATTGTCCGGCGAGCCCGGAACGATCTTGACCGGAATATGCGCCCATTCGGCGATCGCGGCATCGTCGGTAAAATCCATTTTTCCCAGATGATGGGCTTTCTCGTGCGCGGCAAGAATGGGCCAGAACGGAAAGCCTTGTGGCGTTTGCGCCGCGTGAAGCCCGCTGCGCGATACGGTTTCGCCAACCACGCCGGAGGCCGATTCGCGCTTCAGCGTGTCGGCGACGGGCAAAGCGGGCAACGCGCCCTCGCGCTCGCCGATGGCGGCGATGGTGCGATCTATCAGGTCCGCATCGACAAACGGGCGGACGGCGTCGTGGATCAGAACCTGCGCCGGCGCGTGGCCTCTAAGGGCAAGCAGGCCGAGCCGGACGGATTCCTGCCTCGTCGCCCCGCCCATGATGGCGGTGACGCGCTCTACATTGGCGCCCGCCGCCTGCCGGAACAGCTCGTGGTCATCGGCATGAATGGCGACGACGATCTCGCTGGTCCGCGGGTGGGCCAGAAAAATGTCCAGCGTGTGTGCAATGACGGCAAAGCCGCCAATGTGTTGATATTGCTTCGGTCCGTTGGCCTGTCCGGCGCGCGCACCACGGCCGGCCGCAACGATCACCACCGCGACCTTGCCATCCGCATCCGAAACGTGATTTTCACTTGCGTCAGTCATGCCCGTTTGGTCCTAGCGCACGATCCCGAAAAGTGTAATCGGTTTTCGGAAAGATCGTGCGCTAAGTATGAAATTCCAAAGCGTCCTTTGCGCGTCCTGAGGGACGCGCGGCGCTTTGGTCGCGGCCAAAGCCGAAGGCCAGCATTTTTCCCAATTGCGCCTAAATGTGGCGTCATTCCGCGTTGCACATTGCGCCGGTTCTGGCTAGAGAATGTGCAACGAATGAAGATGCTTGGTTTTTGTGCATGGTTAACTTGACCAAATTGCCTGACTTGACCAAATTGGCAGGGCCGCTTGATGTCGGCGGTGTGAGACTCCGCAATCGCGTGTTCCTCGCACCAATGTCGGGGATTACGGACGAGCCGTTCCGGCAGCGTGCCCACGCGCATGGAGCAGGCCTGGTCGTGTCCGAAATGGTTGCCAGCGGAGAGCTCGCCAAGGGCAGGGCCGGTTTCAACCTGCGCATACGCCACTCCGGCCTGCCCGTCCATATGGTTCAGCTTGCAGGCCGTGAGGCGATGCACATGGCCGAAGGTGCCAGAATCGCAGCCGGTGAGGGGGCCGACATTATCGACATCAACATGGGCTGCCCGGCCAAGAAGGTTACCGGCGGTTATGCGGGTTCGGCATTGATGCTGGATCTCGACCACGCACTGTCGCTGATCGACGCCGTTGTCGGCGCGGTCGAGGTGCCAGTGACGGTCAAGATGCGGCTTGGCTGGGACGAAGGCGCGCTCAACGCGCCGATGCTCGCGCGCCGCGCCGAGCAGGCCGGTGTCAGCATGGTGACCGTGCACGGCCGCACGCGCTGCCAGTTCTACCAGGGCAAGGCCGACTGGCGCGCCATCGCCCGCGTCAAGGAAGCCGTGTCCATCCCGGTCGTCGCCAATGGTGACGTCTCTTCGCCGGCGGAAGCGGCCGACATTCTCGATCAATCGGGTGCCGACGCCGTGATGATCGGCCGTGCCCATTATGGCGCGCCCTGGATCGCAGGCGGCATTGCGGCCGCGGCGACCGGCGAGGCGACGCCAAACATGCCACGGGACTCGACCGCGGTCGCCGACTACATCGTGGCCCACTATGAGGACATGCTGGCGCTCTACGGCGCCGAAAGCGGCCTGCGCCAGGCGCGCAAGCATCTTGGCTGGTATCTTGATCGGCATGCCGGCGGCGTCGCCGACGACAGCCGAAAGGCTATACTGACCGCATTCGAGCCCGCGCGCGTTATTGCCTTGCTGCGCGATGTGTTTTCGCGCGATCCGCAACCCTTGAACCTGCGGAGCGCCGCATGAACGCCGCCGCCGGCCAGGGCGCCGAAATGGCGGATGCCGCCCAAATCGTGCTCAACACCATCCGCCGCCCGGTGATCATGATCAGCGAGGAGGGGTTCATCACGTTCGCCAACGCCGATGCGGAAGACTTTTTTCGCTCGAGCGCGACCATGCTCGCCCGCAACACGCTGTCAAAACTCATTCCCTTCGGCAGCCCGCTGCTGACACTGGTCGACCAGGTGCGCGAGCGCCGGGCTCCGGTCAACGAGTACCGCGTCGACGTGTCGTCGCCGCGGCTCGGCATCGAGAAGGTCGTCGATCTCTATGTCGCGCCGGTACCGGAATTTCCGGGCTCGGTGGTGGTTATGTTCCAGGAACGGTCGATGGCCGACAAGATTGACCGGCAGATGACGCATCGGGGCGCGGCACGTTCGGTCACCGGTCTGGCGGCGATGCTTGCCCATGAGATCAAGAACCCGCTCTCAGGCATCCGCGGCGCTGCCCAGTTGCTCGAACTGTCGGCTTCCGACGAAGACCGCGCGCTGACGCGGCTGATCACCGACGAGACCGACCGCATCGTGTCGCTGGTCGATCGCATGGAGGTATTTTCCGACGAGCGGCCGATCGACCGCTACCCCGTCAACATCCATGTCGTTCTCGACCATGTGAAGGCGATTGCCAAGAACGGTTTTGCCAAGAGAATCAAGATATTGGAGGATTACGATCCTTCGTTGCCTCCGGTGTTTGCCAACCGCGACCAGTTGATCCAGGTGTTCCTCAACTTGGTCAAGAACGCCGCCGAGGCGATCGGCAGCGACCCGCAGGGCGAGATCGTGCTGTCGACCGCCTTCCGGCCAGGCATCCGTGTTTCCGTTCCGGGCACGCAGGACCGCGTGTCGCTGCCGCTGGAATTCTGCGTGCGCGACAACGGCTCCGGCGTTTCGGAAGACATCTTGCCGATCCTGTTCGACCCGTTCATCACCACCAAGCCGAACGGCTCCGGGTTGGGTCTTGCGCTGGTCGCCAAGATCGTCGGCGAGCATGGCGGCATCATCGAATGCGAATCGACGCCGCGCGGCACCACATTCCGCATCCTGATGCCGGCCTGGAAAGAAGCGCCAAACGGCGCCGATGATGACGGTGAAGGAGACCGCAAATGACCGTTCGCGGCAATATTCTCGTCGCCGACGACGACGCGGCGATCCGTACCGTCCTCAACCAGGCGCTTTCGCGCGCCGGCCACGAGGTGCGCGTCACCTCCAATGCTTCGACTTTGTGGCGCTGGGTGGCGGCGGGCGAGGGCGACCTTGTCATCACCGATGTGGTCATGCCGGACGAGAACGCCTTCGACATGCTGCCGCGCATCAAGAAGGCGAGGCCGGAGCTGCCGGTCATCGTCATGAGCGCTCAGAACACCTTCATGACGGCGATCCGCGCCTCCGAAACCGGCGCCTATGAATATCTGCCTAAGCCGTTCGACCTGACCGAACTGCTCAACATCGTCAACCGCGCGCTTTCCGAGCCGCGTCGGCCGAAGATCGACGCGCGGCCGGAAGAGCAGCCCGATGCAATGCCGCTGGTCGGCCGCTCGGCCGCCATGCAGGACATCTACCGCATGCTGGCGCGCATGATGCAGACCGACCTGACGGTGATGATCTCGGGCGAATCCGGTACCGGCAAGGAGCTGGTGGCGCGCGCGCTGCATGAATATGGCCGCCGCCGCGGCGGCCCCTTCGTCGCCATCAATATGGCGGCGATCCCGCGCGACCTGATCGAATCGGAACTGTTCGGTCACGAGAAGGGTGCCTTCACCGGCGCACAGAATCGCTCGACCGGGCGCTTCGAGCAGGCTGAAGGCGGCACGCTGTTCCTCGACGAAATCGGCGACATGCCGATGGAGGCGCAGACGCGGCTGCTGCGCGTGCTCCAACAGGGCGAATACACGACGGTTGGCGGACGCACGCCGATCAAGACCGACGTGCGCATCGTCGCCGCCACCAACAAGGATCTGCGCACGCTGATCAACCAGGGGCTTTTCCGCGAGGATCTTTTCTATCGCCTCAATGTCGTGCCGCTCCGGCTGCCAGCGCTGCGCGAGCGCTCCGAGGACGTGCCGGACCTCGTCCGCCACTTCTTCAAGCTCGGCGAAATGGAAGGCCTACAGACCAAGCGCATTTCTTCCGGCGGCATCGAGTTGATGAAGCGCTATCCGTGGCCAGGCAATGTTCGCGAACTGGAAAACCTGGTTCGCAGGCTTGCCGCGCTCTATTCGCAGGACGAAATTTCCGCCGAGATCATCGAGGCCGAGCTGAAGACCGGCGAGCGCCCCGTAGTGCCGGGAGGCGGTAACCTCATTCCCGACGATTTGTCGATTGGCCAGGCGGTCGAGCATTTCCTGCAGCGCTATTTCGCGTCGTTCGCCGGCGACTTGCCTCCTGCCGGGCTCTATCAGCGCATCCTGTCCGAGGTCGAGTTTCCGCTTGTCCTGGCCTCGATGACGGCAACGCGTGGCAACCAGATCAAGGCTGCGGAACTGCTGGGCTTGAACCGCAACACGCTGCGCAAGAAGATTCGCGAGCTCGGCGTCAACGTCTACAAATCATCGCGGCAGGGCTGAGCCTTGATCTGAGCCCGCGCTCTTTTCAGGGGATCGGCTCGCGAAAGATTTCCGTCTCGGTCACACTTGTTGCATAATCGCCACAATGCGTTGCATACATCCGACGCAATCATGGCTCTAGACGGCGACATGGCTCCGCAGGCACCGACAACAAACCAACCGCTTTTCAGCGAACCCGGCGCTCGTGACGGGCGCCGGCTGCTTGCGCTGCCAGGCGTGATCGCCGTCGTCGGCGCGCTGATGACGGCGGCGATCTCGTTCGCCATCCTCGTTGGCGCCACGCCGATCACACCGAACGAGTCGACTACGCTGGCGTTGATTGCCCTCAACACGGCTTTCGTCCTGTTTCTTATCGCGCTGGTCGGGCGTGAGGTGCACCGCATCCTGATGGCGCGCCGGCATGGCAAGGCCGCTTCGCGGCTGCATGTGCGCATTGTCGCCATGTTCGCCCTGGTTGCCGCCATTCCAGCCATCATGGTGGCCATCATCGCCTCGATCACGCTCGACATCGGCCTCGACCGCTGGTTCGAGATCCGCACCAAGACGATCGTCAATTCATCGCTGTCGATCGCCGACGCCTATGTCCAGGAAAATGCCCGCAACCTCCAGGGCACGACGCTGTCCATGGCCTATGATCTCGATGCGTCGCGCACGCTCTACGGCCTTGATCGTACCGGCTTTCTCGACCTGATGAACAAGGAAGCCGTGGGCCGTTCGCTGGCCCATGCGGCGCTGATCAAGCCGGACGGCTCTTTCGTCATGAGCGCCAAGACCGATACGGATTTCGCCATGCCCGAGCCGCCGGAAGGCGCGGTGGCCAGCGCTACCGACGGCAAGCCGGTGCTGATCGAACCGAAAACGCGCAACATCATGGGTGCCATCGTCAAGCTGCGGGAGATCGAAGGACTCTACCTCTACACCATTCGGCTCGTCGACCCCGAAGTGATCAAGGCAAGGCAGATCGTCAGGTCCAACACCGACGAATATCGGGGGCTGGAAGATAACCGCCGTACCTCTCAGGTGGCCTTCGCGCTGCCCTATCTGTCGTTGACGCTCATCATTATCCTGTCCGCGATCTGGACCGGCATTGCGGTCGCCGACCGTCTGGTGCGGCCCATTCGCCAGCTCATCGGCGCCGCCGACGAGGTCGCGACCGGCAATCTCGACGTCGCGGTTCCCGTCAGGCCTTCGGACGGCGATGTCGCGTCGCTCGGCGATACGTTCAACAAGATGCTTCTCGAACTGAAATCGCAGCGCAATGAGATCCTGTCCGCCAAGGACCTGATCGATGAGAGGCGCCGCTTCTCGGAAGCCGTGCTTGCCGGCGTTACCGCCGGCGTCATCGGCGTCGATCCCTACGGCATCGTCACCATCGTCAACCGCTCGGCCGAGGCGATGCTGGCGATTTCGGCCAGCGCAGCCCTTGGGCAGAATCTTTCCGCCGTGCTGCCGCATGTCGGCCGCGTCTTCGAGATCGGCCGCAAGTCCGGCAAACCCGTCTATCGTGAGCAGGTGACCTTTTACCGCGCCGGTGCCGAGCGGACCTTCAACGTGCAGATCACGATCGAGGCCGGCGACGACGGCTCGGAGGAAAAATCCTATGTGGTGACGGTCGACGACATCACCGACCTGGTTCAGGCGCAGCGCTCGTCGGCCTGGGCGGACGTGGCGCGGCGTATCGCCCACGAGATCAAGAACCCGCTGACGCCGATCCAGCTCTCGGCCGAACGTATCAAGCGCCGTTACGGCAAGGTGATTACCGAGGACCGCGAGGTTTTCGACCAATGCACCGACACCATCATCCGTCAGGTTGAGGATATCGGCCGTATGGTGGACGAATTCTCGGCGTTCGCGCGCATGCCAAAGCCCGAGATGAAGGCGATAGATCTGCGCGAATCGCTGCGTGAGGCCTCGTTCCTGGTCGAGGTCAGCCGCGCCGACATCACTTTCGAGCGGATTTTCGGCACGGAGCCGCTAAAGGGCACTTTCGACAGCCGCTTGATGGCGCAGGCTTTCGGCAATGTGATCAAGAACGCCGCCGAGGCCATCGACGGATTGGAACAGAAGGACGGTTCGCACGGCATAATCCGGATTCAAGCCGGGCGCCAGAATGGTGCGATTCGAATCGACGTCATCGACAATGGCAAAGGCCTGCCGCGCGAGAATCGCCAACGGCTGCTCGAGCCCTACATGACCACACGCGAGAAGGGCACCGGACTTGGCCTCGCTATCGTCAAGAAGATCGTGGAGGACCATGGCGGCAGGCTGGAACTACACGATGCTCCAGCGGACTTCCACGATGGGCGCGGCGCGATGATCAGCATCATCCTGCCGCCTGCGGCCGCAACGGCTCCGCGCGGCGAAAGCAGGGCGGAAAACGAAAGAGAAACTGAAAAGGTCGGTAATGGCGTCTGATATTCTCATCGTCGATGACGAGGAAGACATCCGTGAACTCGTCGCGGGCATACTGAGCGACGAAGGTCACGAAACCCGCACGGCATTCGATGCCGACAGCGCGCTCGCTGCTATAGCTGATCGCGCGCCGCGGCTGATTTTCCTCGATATCTGGCTGCAGGGCTCGCGCCTGGACGGGCTGGCGCTGCTCGACGAGATCAAGACCATGCATCCGACCTTGCCGGTGGTGATGATTTCCGGCCACGGCAACATCGAAACGGCGGTCTCCGCCATCCGCCGCGGCGCCTATGACTTCATCGAAAAACCGTTCAAGGCCGACAGGCTGATCCTTATTGCCGAGCGTGCGCTGGAGACCTCGAAATTGCGGCGCGAGGTTTCCGACCTCAAGCTGCGCAGCGGCGAAACCTTCGATCTGATCGGCATGTCGTCGGCGATGAGCCAGTTGCGCCAGACCATCGAACGCGTCGCGCCGACCAACAGCCGCGTGATGATCATCGGACCGTCTGGCTCGGGCAAGGAACTTGCCGCGCGCGCCATCCACACGCTGTCGGCGCGCAAGAGCGCACCTTTCGTGACGCTGAGCGCCGCCAACATCACGCCCGAGCGCATGGAGATCGAGCTGTTCGGCACCGAATCGAATGGCGTCGAGCGCAAGGTCGGGGCGCTGGAGGAGGCCCATCGCGGTATCCTCTACATCGACGAGGTGGCCGACATGCCGCGCGAGACGCAGAACAAGATCCTGCGCGTGCTGGTCGAGCAGCAGTTCGAGCGGGTAGGGGGAACCAAGCGGGTCAAGGTCGATGTCCGCATCATCTCCTCGACCTCGCAGAACCTCGAAGCGATGATTGCCGACGGGCGTTTTCGCGAGGATCTTTACCATCGCCTCGCGGTGGTTCCGGTCATCGTGCCGGGATTGGCCGAGCGGCGCGAGGATATTCCCTACCTCGTCGATAATTTCATGAAGCAGATCGCCCGCCAGGCCGGCATCAAGCCGCGCCGCATCGGCGACGACGCGCTGGCCGTGCTGCAGGCGCACAACTGGCCGGGCAACGTTCGCCAGCTGCGCAACAATGTCGAGCGCCTGATGATCCTTGCGCGCGGCGACGACGTCGATGCGCCGATCACCGCCGACCTGTTGCCGGCCGAGATCGGCGATGTCATGCCGCGCACGCCGAATCAATCCGACCAGCACATCATGGCGCTGCCGTTGCGCGAAGCGCGTGAGCAGTTCGAGAAGGATTACCTGATCGCCCAGATCAACCGGTTCGGCGGCAACATCTCGAAGACCGCCGAGTTCATCGGCATGGAGCGCTCCGCTCTGCATCGCAAGCTGAAGTCGCTGGGCGTCTGAGCGCGACATATCCAGCCGCCGCGCCCGGGCCGAGCATTTGCCGGTTACGGCGGCGGTGGAATCGCATAAGAAAGCCCCGAGAATATCTAGAGGTTGCCCATGCCGCGCATTGCCTATGTCAACGGGCGCTATGTCACGCACGCCGATGCCGCCGTCCATATCGAGGACCGTGGCTATCAGTTCGCCGACGGTGTCTATGAGGTCTGCGAGGTGGCGCGTGGTTTCATCGTCGACATGCCGCGCCATCTGTCCCGGCTGAACCGCTCGCTGACCGAATTGTCGATCGCCTGGCCGGTCACCTCCCGCGTGCTGCCACTCATTCTGCGCGAGGTGGTCAATCGCAACCAGGTCGCCAATGGCCTGGTCTACGTGCAGGTGACGCGCGGCGTGGCCAGCCGCGACTTCGCCTTCCCTTCCGCCGACACGAAGCCGGCCCTGGTAGTCACCGCCAGGAAGGCCGACCCAGCGGCTGGAGCGAAGCGAGCCGAGACCGGCATCGCGGTCATCACCGTGCCGGAGAACCGCTGGGACCGCGTCGACATCAAGACCGTCGGGCTGCTGCCCAATGTATTGGCCAAGCAGAAGGCCAAGGAAGCCGGTGCGCAGGAAGCCTGGTTCGTCGACGATGAAGGCAACGTAAAAGAAGGCGGCTCGTCCAATGCCTGGATCATCACCCGGGACGGCGTCCTGGTCACCAGGCCGGCCGAGCACGGCATCTTGCGCGGCATCACCCGCACGACCATGTTCGAAGTGGCGGCCAAGCTTGGCCTGAAGATCGAGGAGCGCGGCTTTTCCGTCGCCGAGGCCAAGGCGGCACGCGAGGCGTTCATCAGCTCCGCAACGACAATCGCCATGCCGGTGGTGGCCATCGACGGCGATACGGTCGCCAATGGGCACCCCGGCTCAATAACACTTTCGTTGCGGCAGGCCTTTTTTGACATTGCGGAAAAAAGTCCAGCCTGATAACCGCACAGGTGGAATGAACATCAATATATCTCGTTCTGCTTGTCGTTACTGACGACAAGACGGTGTTTGCGAGCTTGACATGCGCCCGTTAATTTGGCGCATTGGCTTGCAAACCGAAGGGGATCGGCGAAAGACAAGAACAATGGCGGAACGATCGCAAAACCTTCAGGACCTGTTCCTGAATTCAGTTCGCAAGAGCAAGAACCCGCTCACCATCTTCCTCATCAACGGCGTGAAGCTGACCGGCGTGGTCACTTCGTTCGACAATTTCTGTGTCCTGCTGCGCCGCGACGGTCACTCCCAGCTCGTCTACAAGCACGCCATTTCCACGATCATGCCGAGCCAGCCGGTTCAGATGTTCGATGGCGAGGAAAGCCAGGGCGCCTGATTGGCACGTGAGAAAGACGCGGACGCCACCGTTCGCGGAAAACCAACACATCATCCCGGGACGGAAGCCAAGGGCCCGACCCGGGCCGTTGTCATTGTGCCCGTCCTTACCCGCCACCAGCGCAACGACGACGAGACCAACCGTCCTCGGTTGATGCGTTCGGCTGATGCTCGTCATGACGAGGCAGTTGGCCTTGCCCGCGCCATCAACCTCGACCTGGTCCACACTGCGGTGGTTACCATCAACGATCCGCGCCCGGCGACGTTGCTCGGCAGCGGCAAGGTCGCCGAATTCGCCGAAATCGTCAAAGAGGGACACGCGGAGGTGGTCGTCGTCGACCATCCGCTGACCCCGGTGCAGCAACGCAATCTGGAGAAGGAGCTGAACGCCAAGGTGCTGGACCGCACCGGGCTGATCCTCGAGATCTTCGGCGAGCGCGCGCGCACCAAGGAAGGCACGCTGCAGGTCGAGCTCGCCCATCTCAACTACCAGAAGGGCCGCCTCGTGCGCAGCTGGACCCATCTGGAGCGCCAGCGCGGTGGCGCCGGCTTCCTCGGGGGCCCCGGCGAAACGCAGATCGAATCCGACCGGCGGCAGTTGCAGGAAAAGATCATCAAGCTGAAGCAGGAGCTGGAAACGGTGCGGCGCACGCGCGACCTGCACCGCGCCAAGCGCAGGAAGGTGCCGTTCCCGGTGGTGGCGATCGTCGGCTACACCAACGCCGGCAAGTCGACGCTGTTCAACCGGCTGACCGGAGCAGACGTGCTGGCGCAGGACATGCTGTTCGCCACGCTCGACCCGACGCTTCGGCGCGTACGCCTGCCGCACGGCACGCCGATCATCCTATCTGACACTGTGGGTTTCATCTCGGATCTGCCGACGCATCTGATCGCGGCTTTCCGCGCAACCCTGGAAGAGGTGGTCGAGGCCGATCTCGTGCTTCATCTGCGCGACATTTCCGATCCGGACACTGCGGCACAAGCGGAAGATGTCGAACGCATCCTGGCCGACCTCGGTGTCGACGCCGGCGACGCCAAGCGCGTGATCGAAGTGTGGAACAAGATCGACCGGCTCGACGAGGGCAACCGGACCCGGCTGCTTGCAGACGGCGCCAATGCCAGCAAGGCGCCGCCGATTGCGGTGTCGGCTGTCACCGGCGAGGGCATCGATGCGCTGAAGGCAATCATCGAAACGCGGATGGCGGGCGAGCTCGAAGACCTGACGGTGACGATCGAGCCGGCACAGTTCGGCCTTGTCGACTGGCTTTACCGCAATGGCGATGTCGTTTCGCGAAGCGACAATGATGACGGCAGCGCCACCATCTCGCTCAAGGCCACGCAAAGCGCCCGCGAAGAGATCGAAAGCAGATTGCGTCGTAAAAACAACGGCTAATGTAACTTACTTCGCGGTCTTTGCTTCCTGCCAGAGCGCTTCCATCTCGGCCAGATCAGCCTTGTCCAGCGTGTTTCCGGCTTTTCCCAGTGCCTGTTCGACATAATGGAAACGCGAGCGGAATTTTTCGTTGGTGCCGCTCAGCGCTGCTTCGGAATCGAGCTTGAGATGACGGCCGAGATTGACGACGGCAAACAGCATGTCGCCGAACTCGTCTTTGATCGAGGCGGTGTCGCCTTTGGCCAGTGCCTCGCGCAACTCGCCGATCTCTTCCTCGATCTTGTCGAGGATGGGCGCTGCCTCGCTCCAGTCGAAGCCGACGCGGGCGGCTTTCTCCTGAAGTTTCAGTGCCCGGGTCAGCGCGGGCAGGGCGACCGGCACGCTGTCCAAAAACCCCTTGCCGTTGTCTTCGGGATCGAGACCGCGGGCGAGGCGAGCGCTTCGCTTCTCCGCCTTCTCTTCGGCCTTGATCTTTTCCCACATGCCCTTGGCCATGCCGGCGCTGCGGGCTTTCTCGTCACCAAAGACATGCGGATGGCGGCGGATCATCTTCGTCGTGATGGCTTGCACCACGTCAGAGAAGGCGAATTCACCGGCTTCCTCGGCCATTTGCGCGTGGTAGACGACCTGCAGCAGAAGATCGCCGAGCTCGTCGCGCAGATCGTCGAGGTCGCCGCGCGCGATGGCGTCCGCCACCTCATAGGCTTCCTCGATCGTATAGGGCGCAATGGTCGAGAAATCCTGTTCGATGTCCCAGGGGCAGCCAGTCTTCGGCGCCCGCAGCGCCGCCATGATCTCGATCAGGCGCGAAATGTCTTTCGATGGCGTCATCTAGAGCTATTCCAGGAAAAGTGTGAAACGGTTTTCTGTCCGGAATTGCGTCAAAACAGTCTATCGGATGCTATCCCGCGACCGGCCGCGCGGCCAACGCTGTCAGCCGGCGCGGAAGCCTTGTCCACAGATGAGCCGCGTCAATCAAGAACCGAAACGATCGCCTTGGCGAGTTCGTCCATGCCGTCCTCGGGCAGGCCGGCGACATTGATGCGGCTGTCGCCGACCATGTAGACGCCGTGCTCGGCACGCAGCCGCTCGACCTGCGCTTCCGTGAGGCCAAGGCGGGAGAACATGCCGCGATGGCTGGCGACGAAGTCGAAGCGGTCGGAATTGGACTGCCGGCGCAACGCTTCGGCGAATTGCACCCGAAGCCTGAGCATGCGCAGCCGCATCTCTTCGAGCTCGGCTTCCCAGTCGGCGCGCAAGGTGGCGTCTTCGAGCACGATGCGCACGGCCGCCGCACCATGGTCCGGCGGCATCGAATACATGGCGCGCGCCGCCGACAGCATCTGGCTCATCGCCACATCCGCCTGTGCGCCGTCCCTGGCCAGGATCATCGCCGCGCCGACGCGGTCGCGGTAGACGGCGAAATTCTTCGAGCAGCTCGACGCCACCACCATCTCCGGAACTTTCGCCGCCAGCAGGCGCAAGCCGAGGGCATCGGCCTCAAGGCCATCGCCAAAGCCCTGATAGGCGATGTCGACAAACGGCAGCAGCTCGCGCTCGACGACCAGATCGGTAACGGCTGCCCACTGTGCCGCATCCAGATTGGCGCCGGTCGGGTTGTGGCAGCAGCCATGCAGCAACACGACGTCGCCGCTCTTTGCCGTCCGCAACGCGGCCAGCATGTCGTCGAAACGAACGGCGCCCGAGGCCGCATCGAAATAGGGATATTCACGGATCTGCAGGCCGGCGGCGCGCATCACCGGCATGTGGTTCGGCCAGGTCGGATCCGATAGCCAGATGGTTGCATCCGAGCGCGTCCGCTTCAGCAGTTCCGCCACCAGCCGCAGCGCGCCGGAACCGCCGGGCGCCTGTGCGGCGCGGATGCGCGTCATGTCGGCGCCTGGACCGAAGGCGAGCTTGGCCATCACTGTGTTGAAGCCGGTATCGCCGGCAAGGCCGAGATAGGTCTTGGTGTCCTGACCCTCCAAGAGCCGCTTTTCGGCTTCGCGCACGGCGCGCATGACCGGCGTCTTGCCGTCGCGATCCTTGTAGACGCCGACGCCGAGGTCGACCTTGTCGGGGCGCGGATCGGCGCGATAAAGGCCGATCAGGGCCAGGATCTTGTCGGCGGGGGCGGGCTGCAGGGCTTCAAACATCGATACGGCTCCAATGGCGGCGGAGTGATACGCAAATCGGTCACGTTTCGCCAGCGGTTTTAGCTGGGTGATCCAGCCCTAGACGGGGGTGCCGGGAAGCCTGCTCTGCACGCTCCTGTGATGTGGACGGGGTTTGATGCGGAACCCATTGATGCGCGTGGGAAAATGACCAGCCGGCATTAACAGCGCCACCACGCCATCGTCCGCGTCGGCATGAGCGCTTCTGTGCGCAAATTTCGGCTTTGCCACGGCCAGTGGTCAGCCCCCACCGTGCCTGTCTTTCACAGCCTGCCGCAACAGATAGGCGACCGCGCTCAGCACCATCAAGGCCAGCCCGAACCATGTCAGGGCATAGGCCAGATGGTTGTTGTGGAACGAAACCACCGTCAAGCCGCCGACCGGCCACCCTCCCGGATTGGGCGTGGCATCGGCATCGATGAAATAAGGAGCGACCTGCCCGAGGCCTTGCGTCGTGGCGATCGCCTGCACATCGCGCGAATACCAGCGGTTGGCGGCCGGATCGTTGTTACGCAGGAAGCCGCCTTTCGGTTCGCTGATGCGCAACAGGCCGTGAATTCCGGTGTGATCGCCCGAGGGCTTGCCTGCGAAGCGGGTTGCCGGATCGCGCTTGTCCGTCGGCACGAAGCCCCTGTTCACCAGAATCGTGAAGCCATCATCCGCTCGGAACGGCGACATTACCCAGAAGCCCCCGCCGAGATCGGTGACCGCCTGGACCAGGGTCTCGCGATCACCGAGAAACCGGCCCGTGACGGCAAGCTGGCGATACTCGCCATCCCTGGCGTTGATCGCTGGCCAGGCCGAAGGCGCCGGGGCGGCCACAGGTACTGCCTTGAGACGCTGGTCGACACGCTCGATCAGGTCGAGTTTCCAGACGCGGCGCTCCAGCTGCCAGACACCAAGCGCCGAAAAGCCGGTGATGCCGATGGCCCCGCAAAGGCAAAGCACCAACAGCGTCCATGGTGAACGCGTAACCCTTTGGCCGTCGCCTGTATTCGAATGCGGTATCGTCCGTGCCTGTTCGTCCAAAGCCAGGTCCCTCTCTCAGGGTATCTGACTCATGTCATGGCCGGGCATCATGTTGACGTTCAGATGGTACATGACCCAGAGTGAGCCCGTCAGCGCGATCACCACCAGGATGAGGGTGAAGATCAGGGCCATCATGGTCCAGCCGCTCTCCGACCTGGTGTTCATATGCAGAAAGAACACCATGTGGACGATGATTTGCACGACGGCGAAGGCCATGATGGCAATCGCCGACGCCATCTGATTGCCGAGCGCGTTGGTCATGACCAGCCAGAAGGGAATGGCGGTCAGCACGACGGACAGGCCGAAGCCTGTCAGATAGCCGCGCAGCGAGCCGTGATCGACGCCGTGATGCGCGTGGCTCTGGTCGCTGGTGTCTGTTTGGTGCCCGGCGCTCATCGCAACATTCCCATCAGATAAACGAAGGTGAAGACGCCGATCCAGATGACGTCGAGGAAGTGCCAGAACATGCTCAGGCACATCAGGCGCCGCTGGTTCGCGGCGATCAGCCCGTGCCTGGAGACCTGCACCATCAGCACCACCAGCCAGACCAGGCCGAAGGTGACGTGCAGGCCGTGCGTTCCGACCAGCGTGAAGAACGACGACAGGAAGCCGCTGCGCTGCGGCGTCGCCCCCTCGTGGATGAAATGGGCGAATTCGTAGAGTTCGATGCTGAGAAAGGCGAGGCCGAACAGGCCAGTGATCACCAGCCACACCTGCATGGGCTTCACCCTTCCCTTCGCCATCTCCAGCATCGCGAAGCCGTAAGTGATGGAGGACAGGAGCAGCATGGTGGTGTTGAGCGCGACCAGCGGAAGATCGAACAGGTCCTTCGGCGCGGGTCCGGCCGCGTAATTGCCACCGAGCACGCCGTAGACCGCGAACAGCATCGCGAAGATGAGGCAGTCGCTCATCAGATAGATCCAGAAGCCGAGCATGGTGCTGCTGCCGCTCTCGGCATGGCCGTGGTCGTCTTCCAGGTGGAAGACCGTGTCGTCGATCACCGTGTCGGCGTGTGCCATGGTGCTTATCCCGCCTGGCTGGTGGCTGCGAGCAGGCGTGTCCGCTCGTCCTCGACGCGGGTGACGTCACTGGACGGAATGTGGAAGTCCCGGTCGTAGTTGAAAGTATGCGCGATGGCGTAGCCGATCAGGGCGACGAAGCTGACGATCGCCAGCCACCAAATGTACCAGATGAGCGCCATGGCAAGCACCACGCTCAACCCGGCCAGGATGACGCCGGCTCCGGTGTTGCGCGGCATGTGGATGTCACGGAAGCCCGTCAGAGGGCGCTGGTAGCCGCGCTTCTTCATGTCCGCCCAGGTGTCGAGATCATGGACGACCGGGGTGAAGGCGAAATTGTAGGCCGGCGGCGGCGAGGACGTCGCCCATTCGAGCGTACGCCCGTCCCACGGATCGCCGGTATCGTCGCGAAGCTGCTCGCGCCGGCGCACGCTGACGAAGATCTGGATGAGGAAGGACAGGATGCCAAGCAGGATCAGGAAGGCGCCGAAGGCGGCGATGATGAACCAGATCTGCAGCGAGGGATCCTCAAAGGTGCGCAGCCGGCGCGTTACGCCCATCAAGCCGAGGATGTAGAGCGGCATGAAGGCGAACCAGAAGCCGACCACCCAGAACCAGAACGACATGTTTCCCCAGAACGGATCAAGCCGGAATCCGAATGCCTTGGGGAACCAGTAGCTGATGCCGGCAAACAGGCCGAACAGCACGCCGCCGATGATGACGTTGTGGAAATGCGCGACCAGGAACAGGCTGTTGTGGAGCACGAAGTCGGCTGGCGGAACCGCGAGCAGCACGCCGGTCATGCCGCCGACCACGAAGGTCAGCATGAAGGCGACCGTCCACATCATCGGCAGTTCGAAGCGGATGCGGCCGCGGTACATGGTGAACAACCAGTTGAATATCTTGGCGCCTGTCGGGATCGAAATGATCATCGTTGTGATGCCGAAGAACGAGTTGACGCTCGCTCCCGATCCCATGGTGAAGAAGTGATGCAGCCAGACCAGGTAGGACAGGATGGTGATGACGATGGTTGCATAGACCATCGATGTGTAGCCGAAGAGCCGCTTGCCGCAGAAGGCCGAGGTCACTTCGGAAAATATGCCGAAGGCCGGCAGGATCAGGATGTAGACCTCGGGGTGGCCCCAGATCCAGATCAGGTTCACGTACATCATCGGATTGCCGCCGAAGTCGTTCGTGAAGAAGTTGGTGCCGACATAACGGTCGAGAGCCAGCAGGGCCAGCACCGCCGTCAGCACCGGGAAGGCGGCGACGATGAGCACATTGGTGCAGAGCGCGGTCCAGGTGAAGATCGGCATTCTCATCATGGTCATGCCTGGCGCGCGCATCTTGACGATGGTGCAGACCAGGTTCACGCCCGACAGCAGCGTGCCGACGCCCGCCACTTGCAGGGCCCAGATATAATAATCGACACCGACATCGGGACTGTAGCCGATACCCGACAGCGGCGGATAGGCAAGCCAGCCGGTGCGGGCAAATTCGCCGACGAACAGCGACATCATGACGATGACCGCGCCGCCGACCGTCATCCAGAAGCTGAAATTGTTGAGGAACGGAAACGACACGTCGCGCGCGCCGATCTGCAGCGGGACGACGAAATTCATCAGGCCCGTCACCAGCGGCATCGCCACGAAGAAGATCATGATCACGCCGTGCGCGGTGAAGATCTGGTCGTAGTGATGCGAATTGAGGTAGCCTTCCGAACCGCCGAAGGCCATCGCCTGCTGGAGCCGCATCATGATGGCGTCGCTGAAGCCGCGCAGCAGCATGACGATGCCGAGCACCATGTACATCACACCGATGCGCTTGTGGTCGACGCTGGTGAACCATTCGCGCCACAGATAGCCCCAGAGCTTGAAATAGGTCAGCGCGCCGACGAGGGCGATGCCGCCCAGCGCGACGACTACGAAGGTCGCGACCACGATGGGTTCGTGCAGCGGCAGCGACTCGAGCGTGAGCCGGCCGAAGATCGCCTTGAGAAGAGCAGGATTGTCGAACATGTCTTGCGTGGCGCCTCAGGAGTTGAAGGGCGACCGAAGCGTGCCGGTTGCGGAAGGTGACGGCAGTCGGATCGACAGGGGCGGTGGCCGTTGCAGACCAGCGCCGACTATCGGCGTCGAGGTCATCGGCGTGACGGATTGATCGGCCTTCGAAGCCGCCAGTGCTTCTTCGGTCGTGCATATGCTGGCGACATAGGATGGGGCAGGGCCGAATATCGTGCCGCGCCGGGCGAACTTGTCATACAGCAGCGGCAGGGTGTTGCGGATGCCGGCCATTCCCAGACCGCCCTTGGCATCGATCTGCGACATCTCGCTCATGCACATCTTGCCGGGCTCGACGCACATGTTGAGGATCGCCTTGTAGAGATCGGCATCCACCGCCGCATAGTGGCGCACGGGTTGGTTCTCGCTGGGCTGTTCGAGCTCCAGATAGCCGTTTCGGTCGAGCTTGCCGCCGCCGTCCTTTGCCTTCGCGATCCATGCCTGGAAACCGGCATCGTCTAGGCCGTGGAACGCGAAGCGCATTCCCGAGAAGCCGGCGCCGCTGTAGTTGGCGGAGAACCCTTCATAGTCGCCGGACTTGTTTATGACGGCGTGCAGCCTGGTTTCCATACCCGGCATTGCATAGATCTGGCCGGCCAGTGCTGGAATGTAGAAGGAGTTCATCACCGATGCGGAGGTGATGCGAAAGCTGATCGGCCGGTCGACCGGCGCAGCCAGTTCGTTGACCATGGCGACCCCGTAGTCCGGATAGATGAACAGCCATTTCCAGTCGAGCGCGACGACTTCGACCTCAAGCGGGCGCACGTCCGGCGGCAGCGGCTTGCCGGCCGCTACACGTCCGATCGGACGATAGGGGTCGAGCAGATGGGTGCCCATCCAGGTCACTGCGCCCAGGCAGATGATGATCAGAAGCGGCACAGCCCAAATGACGAGTTCGAGGTGGGTCGAGTGGTCCCAATCCGGCTCGTAGCGCGCCTCGCGGTTGGACTGGCGGTATCGCCAGGCAAAGAATATGGTGAGAGCCATCACCGGTATGATGACGATCAGCATCAGTGCCGTGGACACCATCAGCAGGTCGCGCTGCTGCGCGGCAACGTCGCCGGCAGGGTTCATGACGACCATGCTGCAGGAGCCGAGCGATGCCAGCAGGGGCAGCAGGAAAAGGGTACGGAGACGGCTCAATGTTTGACCTGTCGGTTGTTCCCCCCAGTGCTAGCCGTACCGCGGCAATGAAGGCATTGGACAATTTGTCCAATGCCGCAATGACGCGGCAGGCGTCATCAAAGCACCTGGCCCGCGCACATGGCAAGCGATCGTATGAGACCGCGGCGGGGCGACGGAGAATGCTGTGAGCCCAACTTCGAAGATCGAAGCCGACGCAAGACGGATAAACGCGCGCCATCATGAGGTGAAGCCCGGCGAAATCGCCGTTGGCGTCATCATCGGCAGGACGTCGGAATTCTTCGACTTCTTCGTCTACGCGATCGCTTCCGTCATCGTTTTTCCGAAGCTCGTATTTCCTTATGCCGACCCGTTGACCGGCACGCTCTACTCCTTCGCCATCTTCGCGCTTGCCTTCATCGCGCGGCCGATCGGGACGGCGATCTTCACCGCGCTCGACCGCGCCTACGGCCGCAGCGCCAAGCTCACCATCGCACTGTTCCTGCTGGGGACCTCGACCGTGTCGATCGCCTTCGTGCCCGGTTACGACCAGATCGGCCCGGCTTCGGCCTGGCTGCTGGCCATGTTTCGGATCGGTCAGGGACTGGCGCTGGGCGGGACATGGGATGGACTTGCCTCGCTGCTGGCGTTGAATGCGCCCGAAAAGCGCCGCGGCTGGTATGCGATGATCCCGCAGCTGGGCGCACCACTCGGGCTCATCGTTGCCAGCGCCTTGTTTGCATATTTCGTCGGCAACCTGTCGGCCGAAGACTTCTTCAGCTGGGGTTGGCGCTATCCTTTCTTCGTCGCCTTCGCCATCAATGTCGTCGCCCTGTTCGCACGGCTGCGCATCGTGGTGACGCCGGAATACACCAAACTGTTCGAAGGCCAGGAACTGGAGCCGACTTCCGTCCGCGAGACATTGCGCGCCGAAGGGCGCACTGTCGTGCTCGGCGCCTTCGCGCCGCTGGCGAGCTTCGCCCTGTTCCACATGGTGACGGTGTTTCCTCTGTCCTGGATTTTCCTGTTCACGCGCGAGGGACCGGCCCGGTTCCTGGTCATCGAGACGATCGGAGCCTTCTTCGGCCTGGCGGCAATCGCGATCTCGGGCTTCGTCGCCGACCGGGTTGGGCGCTGGCCCTTGCTAGGAGGCTCGGCGGTGGCCATCGCCGTTTTCAGCGGTTTCGCGCCACAGCTGCTCGATGGCGGCTTCGTCGGAGAGTCCGTCTTCATGGTATTGGGCTTCGTCCTGCTCGGCCTGTCGTTCGGCCAGTCTTCAGGAGCACTCGCCTCGAACTTTTCAAAGACCTACCGCTATACAGGTGCTGCGCTGACCTCGGACCTCGCCTGGCTGTTCGGCGCCGGCTTCGCCCCCATAGTCGCCCTGTTCCTGTCCGCCCATTTCGGGCTGATCTCGTCAGGCGCCTATCTGTTGTCGGGAGCGCTGTGCACGTTGCTGGCGCTGAGGCTCAACCAGCGCCTGGATCGGACGCCCGCTTGAGTGACCTGCTTGGCCAGGGCTGGGGACCTCCCGGCCCAATGACTCTGCACGACAAGACCAACAAACAGAATTTCCTGCTTCTGATCCAACTGCGCTGGATCGCGGTCGGTGGTCAGATCGTGACGATCCTGTTCGTCCGCTACGCGCTTGGCATCGGCCTGCCGCTGGTGCCGATGGCGGTGGTGATCCTGCTGCTGATCGCTCTCAATGTCGCCAGCCTGCGCCGGCACAGCAGCCAGGACGCGATCACCAACACCGAGCTGTTTCTTGGGCTGCTGCTCGACGTCACCGCGTTGACGGTCCAGCTTTACCTGAGCGGCGGCGCGTCCAATCCCTTCATTTCGCTTTACCTGCTCCAGGTCATCCTGGGCGCGGTGCTGCTGGAGACATGGTCGGTCTGGGCCCTTGTTCTCATTGCAAGCACGTGCTTCATCGCGCTGACCACTTTCTACCGTGAGATCAGCCTGCCCGCCGCACACGGTGCCGGGCTGTTCAGCTTGCACATCCAAGGCATGTTCATCTGTTTCGTCCTGGCGGCAACGCTTCTGGTGCTGTTCATCACCAGGGTCCAGAACAACATTCGCACCCGCGACGCCCATCTTGCGGATTTGCGCCAGCAGTCGGCGGAGGAGGCTCACATCGTCAGGATGGGCCTGCTCGCCTCTGGCGCCGCGCATGAGCTCGGCACGCCGCTGGCCACGCTTTCGGTCATCCTCAACGACTGGCAGCGCATGCCGGCTCTCGAGGCCGATCCGGATCTGGCGCAGGAAATCCGGGAGATGCAGGGCCAGTTGGACCGTTGCAAGAAGATCGTTTCGGGAATCCTGATGTCGTCGGGCGAATTGCGCGGCGAAGGCACGGTTCGCACCTCCGTCGACACCTTCCTGGCGGAGCTGGTGGCCGAATGGAAATCGACACGGCTGCCGCAAGGTTTCGAATACACCAGGCGTTTCGGCGCCAACCAGGAGATCGTCTCCGATCCTGCGCTCAAACAGGTGATGTTCAATGTACTGGACAACGCACTTGAAGCGTCGCCTCTATGGGTCGGGTTGATCGTCAGCCGCCACGCGGACGATCTTATCGTCGAAGTTGTCGACGCGGGACCGGGATTTGAAGAAGCCATGCTTGCTGAATTCGGCAAGCCCTATACGTCGACCAAAAACCGGCCAGGTAGCGGGCTCGGCCTGTTTCTGGTCGTCAATGTCATCCGCAAGCTGGGGGGTAGCGTCACCGTAAGAAATAGAACCGAGGGGGGAGCTTCGGTTACGTTGCATCTGCCGCTGGCTGCTCTGTCTCCGCGAGGGCACAATGCCGACTAAACGCACGCTGTTGATCGTCGAGGACGACATCGCCTTTGCCAACGCACTGCGCCGGTCTTTCGAACGGCGTGACTACGAAACGCATAGCTGCCGGAGCGTCGACGGCGTGCATGCGCTGATCGGCACCGTTGCCTTCCAATATGCCGTCGTCGATCTCAAGCTTGCCAGCGGCTCGGGCCTGGAATGCGTCAGGGCGCTGCACGAGCACGATCCTGAAATGCGGATCGTCGTGTTGACCGGCTTTGCAAGCATCGCCACCGCTGTCGAGGCGATCAAGCTCGGCGCCTGCCAGTATCTTGCCAAGCCCGCCAACACCGACGACATTGAAGCCGCTTTCGGCCAGGTCGAGGGCAATGCTTCGGTGCCGCTCGCCGAGCGACCAACCTCGATAAAGAACCTCGAATGGGAGCGCATCCACGAAATGCTGGTGGAGGCCGACTTCAACATTTCCGAGACAGCACGACGGTTGGGCATGCACCGCCGGACGCTGGCGAGGAAGCTGGAGAAGAGGCGTGTGAAGTAGGCACGATCTACTGCATTCCAGTCGCCACATTGGGCCCACTGCCGCCATGCCTGCCGTCGATGCACCGATGGAAATCACCCGCACAACGATTCCGGGAGCTTGTATTTCTCGGCTTCATCATGCGGTTCCAGGGATAGCCGCTCGATGCTGCGAGGCGAGGGTAGAGGCGAACGATGTCCTCAAAGGGAAAAAATTGGCAGGGCAGGGATTAAAATCCCCACATGCTCCGTAAACAGGACATGAAACCGTCGATGCCACGCTTTGACATCCTAGGACAGCTCGGTTCGCTGCGTCGCTATGCGCGCTCGCTGACGCGCGACAGCACCGACGCCGAGGATCTTGTCCATGACGCGCTGGTGCGCGCCTATGAGCGGCGCAGCACGTTCCGCTCCGGCGGAAACCTGCGCGCGTGGCTGCTGTCGATCGTCCACAACACCTTCATCGACAAGATGCGGTCCCGCAAGTCCGAAGCGTCGCGCGTCGAACAGGCTGGATACCTGGCCGACGGCAGCACGCCGGCACCACAGGAACATTCGGTGCGCCTAGCGCAGGTGCGCGAGGCTTTTTTCAGCCTGCCGGAAGAACAGCGTTCAGCGCTGCACCTCGTCGCCATCGAAGGCCTCTCTTATCAACAGGCCGCCGATGCCAGCGGCGTGCCGCTCGGCACGCTGATGTCACGCATCGGCAGGGCGCGCGCCGCACTGCGCGAGATGGAGGAGCCGGCGAAGGCAAAAAACCATCTCAGGATCGTTGGAGGCCCGTCATGACCGCAACTGTCGATCCCGTGACCGATATCGACCTCGACGCCTATGTCGACGATCAGGTCGACGTCACCCGCCGCATCGAGGTCGAAGCATTCTTGTCCGCTCGCCCGGAGGCGGCGGCGCGCGTGATGTCGGATCTCAGGACCCGCGATGAACTGCGCGTGGCGCTTGCCGGTTCCGCAGGTTTGGCCGGCTCCAAAGGCATGGCGCGGTCCGCGACCGCCGATGCCGCGCGGCGGCTGGAGAGGGGGCTTGCCCGCGGCCGGCTCTTCGGCGTGTTGCAGCGCGCGGCGGCGGTCGCCGGCTTCGTCGCCGCCGGCTGGCTGGCAAACGGCATCATCGGGCCGATGTCGGTGACCAAGGTCGTCGCCTCGCCGCAGCCGCCCGCCTATGTCGACGAGGCGGTGCAGGCCCACAGGACGACGCTGGTGCGCGAGAGCATGCCATCGCAGCCGGAAGCGCCCAATTACAACGCCGGCGAAATCCGCGCCGCCACTGCGATCGTCATGCCGTCGCTGCCGACGGATTGGAGGGTGCGCGACGTGCAGATCTATCCGTCGCGCTTTGGGCCGAGCGTCGAGATGGCGGTCGAGACGAAAGACATGGGGCTGGTGTCGCTGTTTGCGATCCGGCCCGGAACCTTCGACGTCGTCAAGCCGACGATAGCGCCCTCGGGCGATATTTCGTCGGCCTATTTCCAGATCGGCGATGTCGCCTATGCGGTGGTCGGACGAAGCGAGGTTCACGACCTCGACCGCGCCGCCGAGACGCTTGCCAAGACGCTTTACTGATCGATCCACAAAGGAGAACGCAAATGAACACCCCCAATCTGGGATATCGCGTCGGCGCCGGCGCGCAAACCGGAGCCATCTTCGACGAGGGCCTGCGCCAGCATATGCTGCGCGTCTACAACTACATGGGCGTCGGCCTTGTGGTCACCGGCCTCGTCGCCTTCATGATCTCATCGACGCCGGCGCTCTACGTGCCGATCTTCTCCAGCCCGCTGAAATGGGTGGTGATGCTGGCGCCGCTCGCCTTCGTCATGTTGTTCTCGTTCAAAATGCAGACCATGTCGGCGGCGAGTGCCCAGGCGATGTTCTGGGCCTTCTGCGCGGTCATGGGCCTGTCGCTCGCCTCCGTGTTCCTGGTCTTCACCGGAACCAGCATCGCGCGCACCTTCTTCATCGCCGCCACCATGTTCGGCGCCACCAGTCTCTACGGCTACACGACAAAGCGCGACCTGACCCAGTTCTCGTCGTTCCTGATCATGGGCCTGATCGGCGTTGTGATCGCCAGCATCGTCAACATCTTCCTCGGCTCGACCGCGCTGCAGTTCGCCATCTCGGTGATCGGCATCGCCGTGTTCATCGGCCTGACCGCCTGGGATACGCAGACGATCAAAGAACAGTATGCCGAGAATTTCGACGCGGAATCGCGCCAGAAACTTGCCGTCTTCGGCGCCTTCTCGCTCTATCTGAACTTCATCAACATCTTCCAGCTGCTGCTGAATTTTACCGGCGAACGCGAATAACGACTATTCGCTGTGGGCAAGAGCGAGGGTTATTGCTCTTGATGCGGAGAGGTGGCCGGAGGGAGATCCTCCGGCCACAATTCGTTCCTGCAGAACCAGGCTACACCTTGAGTCCCCAAGAGCTTTTGCTAGTCTGCCGACCGCGCCGGCCTTCAACAACGACCCGCGAGGAAATGTGGCACAGGACAGCCAAACGCTTCATGGCGACGGCATCTCGGCGACCATCGTCGCGCAGGGTGCCGAACTGATTTCGCTGCAAGACGCGCACGGATTTGAATTCCTGTGGCAGGCGGGGCCAGAATGGCGGCGGCACTCGCCGGTGCTGTTCCCGATCGTGGGGCGGCTGGCGGGCGATCATCTGCGCCATCGCGGCCGGACCTATCCAATGACGCAGCACGGGTTTGGGCGCGACAAGCCGTTTGCCTGGACGCAGAAGGGGGCGAGATCCTGCACGCTGGTGCTCACTGACGACGCCGACACCTGGGCGCGCTATCCGTTCGCCTTTCGGCTTGAAGTGACCTATACGCTGGTCCGCCAGCAGCTTGATGTGACTTTCGACATCGCCAACACCGGTGATGAGCTCCTGCCGGCATCGATCGGGGCGCACCCGGCATTCAATTGGCCCTTGCAGCCGGATTTGGCCAAGGCGGATTACCGGCTGATCTTTGCCGATGATGAGCCGGCGCCGATCCGCCGTCTTAAGGACGGACTGCTGCTGAAAACGCCACAGCCGACGCCTGTCGAAGGCAACATACTCCCGCTCTCTGAGCGGTTGTTCGACGAGGACGCGGTGATCATGGACCAGATCGCCAGCTCCAGCGTGCGTTATGCCGCTGAGCGTGGCCCGGCTCTGGAGATGTCCTGGCAAGGGGTTCGGGAGTTGGGCGTCTGGTCAAAGCCGGGCGGCGCGCCATTCCTTTGCATCGAACCTTGGCACGGCCTTGCAAGCCCGGTGGATTTCGATGGTGATTTTGTCGACAAACCAGGTCTGATGCTGGTCGCGCCGGGGGCAAAGCGCGTGATGAGCTATCAGACACGGCTGCTATGACGTTCCTGATCGGCAGATCCAGTCACGCCGGGAGTGCCCTATGAAGCTGTATTTCAGCCGCAATCCCAACCCTCGATTGGCGGTCGCGGCGGCACTCCATCTCGACGCGAAAGTCGAATTTGAATTCGCCTCGCCCTTCGCTCCGGGGCAGGCGGAGAAATATCGGCCGTTAAATCCCAATCTCTCACTGCCCATCCTTGTGGATGATGAGGGAAAGAGCCTCTGGGAGGCAGACGCCATAGCCTGCAGGCTCTCGCGCGACGCGCATTCGGATTTCTGGCGCACCGGCGATGACGAACCCGAGATGATCCGTTGGCTCAGCTGGGGCAAGGAGCACTTCGCACTCGCTTGCGACACGGTGCATTTCGAACGTGGGACCAAACAGCGGTACGGCATCGGCCCGATCGATCAGAAGCGGGTGGAGGAGGGCCTAAACCAATTCCATACGGCCGCGGCAATACTCGACGCCGTGCTTGCCGAGCGGCAGTGGCTGGTCGGGAATTCGGTTTCCTATGCCGATTTTCGAATGGCGACCTTTCTGCCGTTCAACGATGCCGCCAGATTGCCGCTCGACGATTATTCCTCTGTCAGCCGCTGGTACCGTCGGCTTGAAGACATCGACGCCTGGCGTGACCCTTTCAAGGGGATGGATGCACCCGAATTGCTGCCGGTGCCGCAAACGGCTGTCGCGGACCAGCGGTGAGAACGCGCGCGAAGAGCCGCGCAGCAGGCCGAGTCTACCAAGGCAATGATGTGCGGGGGATCGGATGAATATCTATGTCCTGAGTGTGGTCGAAGGACAGGAATGGGTCCTTCCTCGACAGGCGGACGACTACCAGCTGTTTTCGACGCTCTGCGGCCGGAAGCAGACACAATGGCATCCGCCCGGGATGGAGATCCTGTGCGAACACGACGACGGTACGCTCCGGCAATATTCAGATTTTCCATGGCTTGGCGAGCATGCGCTCATCCTGCGGGCGAGGGCGTTGAAGTTGCTTCGGCCAACCCTCGAACCGTACGGTGAATTCCTGCCGCTTCGTGCTGACAAGCCAATATCGCTCTTCAATGTCACCACCGTGATCGATGCGCTGGACGAGGAACGTTCAAAGATCGTTCGCTTTGACGATGGCGGCATAATGGTGATCGAAAGCCTCGTCCTTCGAGCGGACGCAATCGGCGGTGCCGAGATATTCAAGCTGCCCGAGCGTGCCGATGGGGTGCGAATATCCGATATCTATCTGCAGGAGACGATCGTACGCCGGATCGGGGAGCTTGGGCTCAAGGGCATTGCTTTCAACTTGGTCTGGAGCGACGAGCCGGTCGGACAAGGCAGGATCGAGTACCCAGGTGTGGAAAAGGGCATTTCAGCCGCAAGCTTGCTCACGAGCTTTTGGGCCGGTCTGCGGCGAAAAGCGGGGTTTTGATATCAAACCTGCCGGACGACGGTGCCGACCACATTGACGAGAAGGCGCGCGGCGGTCAGCGCTGACAGGCCGTCGATGTCGGCCGGAGGATAGAACTCGACAAGGTCGAACCCTGCGATCCGGGTCCGTCTGCCGAGGCCGGCGATCAGGTCGATCACCTGCATGTAGGTGAGGCCGCCGGGTGTACGCGCCGCCACGCCCGGCATGATGCTTGGATCGAGGCTGTCGCAGTCGAGGGTGACGACAACCCGCGCGCCTTCCGGAATATGCCGGAGCGCGGCTTCGACGCCCTGAGCGTGAACCTCGCGGGCGGTCACGAAGCGGCTGCCATAGCGCCGTGCCGCTTCGATCTCGGTGATGCGTGCGCTGCCGACGCTGCGCAGGCCGACTTGCACCATGCCTGCGACATGCGGCATCTCGCTCGCCCTGCGCATCGGGCTCGAATAGCCGTGGCGCTCGCCATACACCTCGTCGCGCCAGTCGATATGAGCGTCGATCTGCAGGACCCAGACCGGCCCGTGCTCCGCAAAGCCGGCGAGGAAGGGAATGGTCATGGAACAGTCGCCACCGATCAGGATCGGCACGGCCGGCAATGCCAGGATCTCGCACGTTTTTGCCTCGATCCTGCCCCGGTTTCCGGCGTTGTCATGCATGGTGGTCAAGATATCGCCGAAGTCGATGCAAGAGGCCGGCTTGCCGTCGAACAGCGGGCCGCCGAGATCGAAATCCCAGTGCTCGACGAGCGCGGCATCGTCCTGGCTCGCAGTTCGGATGGCATCCGCCGCCAAGGCATGGCCGCGGCTGTCCTTGCCGGGATAAGTGCTGCCGTGACCGGCTCCGAAGATCACTGCGCGGGGCATGTGGCCATCTGTCAGGCGATCGGGAAAGCCGAGAAAGGGAGGCGAGGGTGTCATGGCTTGATGGATCCTGATGATGGCTAGCGCACGCCAATCGGTTGTGTCTAAGTCAAGCGCCTCGGCTTCAGCTTTGTGGGCCGATTGGGTAAGCCCAATAAACTCTAAAACAATCGAGATCGATCACCCACCTGGTGTTTCAAATTTGGGCCAATGGGACATTGGCGGTGGCATGGGCCGATCTCGAGGCGACATTGCGCTGCCGACGAGGACGTTGGCGGTTTGGATCGGCAGGCGCGATCCCGAAATTTCCAGTGCGTGACGAGAATGAACCTTGGCTGGTCGCCTGGTAGCGGAACCAGGCGAGGTTCACGTTGTTACCACAGCGGGCGACTACCGGTTGCCGGATTCGGAGTCATCGTTTCATGACCAATGGTCCATTGCCTGAAAACGTTCTGGTCTCGCTTCCCAAGATCGATGCAAAAGCGGCGCCGACGCTCAAAAATGCCGAGGCGGAGGTATTTTACACGGAAGCAATCCGCGAGCTTACCGCCACCGACATACCCTTTCTGGTCGCCGGGACTTACGCGGTAAGCGCTTATACGGGTGTCACCCGCCAGACCAAGGACCTCGATATTTTCTGCAAGGCAGGCGATTACGCGCGGATCCTCGCCCATTTCAAGCAGCTTGGATATGCCGTCGAAATCGAGGATGACCGGTGGCTCGGCAAGGTGTTCAAGGGCACGCATTTCTTCGACGTCATATTCGGCTCGGCCAACGGCACGGTGCCTGTTGGCGACCTGTGGCTGGAACACGCCCGCCAAACAGAGCTGTTGGGCAGCAGGGTGCGGATCATCGGCCCGACCGAACTCATCTGGTCCAAATGCTTTATCCAGGACAGAGGGCGACACGATGGCGCCGATATCGCTCATACGATTCTCAAGGCGGGCGATCAGATCGATTGGCACCGGCTGCTTTCTTATCTGGAGGTTCATTGGGAGGTTCTGTTGATGCAGCTTATCAATTTCAGATGGATCTATCCGAGCGAGCGCGATCATATCCCGGCGTGGCTGCTCGATGAATTGCTCGACCGCCTCGCCAAGCAACGGCAGTTGCCGTCTCCAAGGATGAAGATCTGCCGTGGGCGGCTGCTTTCGCAAACCGATTACGAAATCGACGTCAAGGAATGGGGCTTCGCCGGCGTCGGTGGTGTGGGAGAATTCCGTGATGGCTGATCCCGTCAAGAGCAGCGGGCCCAAGGACGGCGCACGCGCGCTCAAAGTTGCCGCGGTCGGGGATCTCCATGTGCGGGAAGATGCGCAAACCTCGTATCGAAACCTCTTCGGCGAAATTTCGAGCGAAGCGGACATTCTCGTTCTCACGGGAGATCTGACCAATCTCGGCAAGCCTCGTGAAGCGGAGATGCTGGCCGAGGATCTGCGCAACTGCTCGATCCCGGTCGTGGCGGTGCTCGGCAATCATGACTACGAGTCTGGTGCGGTGGAAGACGTCACGAACATCCTGCGCCAGGCGCATGTTCATCTCCTCGACGGGCAGGCAGTCGAAATCGAAGAGGTGGGTTTTGTCGGCGTGAAGGGATTCATAGGCGGCTTCGGGTCACGCATGCTCGGCTCATTCGGTGAACCGGCCATCAAGACGATGGTCGCCGAAAGCGTGAACGAGGCAATGCGACTTGAAAACGCGATGCGCCAGGTGCGGGCGAAGCGCACGCTGGTGATCCTCCACTATGCGCCGATTGCCGACACAGTCGCGGGAGAACCGCCGGAGATATTTCCATTTTTGGGCTCTTCACGCCTGGCGGAGACGATCGATCGGTTCCAGGTTAGTGCTGTCGTGCACGGTCATGCACATCGCGGTTCTTACGAAGGTCAAACGCCTGGCGGAGCCAAGGTCTACAACGTCGCCATGCATGTGACCAAGCCAAGCGGCCGCCCCTACGCCTTGCTCGAAATCTGACGCCAGCGGCATGCGCCGTGGTGCCCATTGGCCCGAACTCAATTGGTGGCGTTGATCGACTTCGCCAACTCTTCCAGCTTCCGGGGATCGTTGCCGTGACGGCGCACCAGTTCGCGAGCCTGCCTGGACGGCAAATCGGTCGTGGCCGCCAGTTGTCGCACCTGCTGATCGTCGATGGCGACCTGCGGCAATGTATGGTCGATATTTCCTTGCTTGTCCTTCATCGCGCTTCTCCTTGATCCCTGTCGATGACAACGGCTCGAAAATCCGACCGGTTCCGAACGATCTGCAAACTTTTGGGCCGGCACCTGGGCGGACCAACATGCGCGTGCCCTGAGGGCGTAACGATCTCGATGGCTGGATTCTGCCAGGAACCATGCCACGGCGCACGAGTTGTTCCGACTGAACGGAGATAGTTAGATGCCACAGCCAAGACAGCCAGACCCAAATCGCGATGTGCCCGTGCCGCCTCCAACATGGAAGCCCCAGCCGATCGAGGAACCCGAACCGGAAAGGCTCCCGGACGAGACCCCGCTGCCCAATCCCGACGAGAATGAAGAGCCTCCCGTCCACGCATAGACGAAGGGGAGCTTCTTTATCGCGGGGCAAGTGCCCAACCTCGAGACAGAAAGCCCATCGCCTGCAGATCGGCAAAGTTGAATGGTTGCTTCGGCGCCTCAAGTCGTCGTCTGGATGATCAGGGTCAGCGTGCCATCGCCATCTATGTTTGCAGCGACAACCTGCGAGGAATTGAGCCCATTCGCCCTCAAAGCCGATGTCGCCTGAGGCGAAGCATCGACTGAGTTTTGCAGGCGAAGCAAATCTTCGGCGCTGGTTTGATTGATCACGGCATCCGCCTGCGCCTTGATTTCGTCAGGCAAAT
Source organism: Mesorhizobium sp. M0243 (assembly GCF_040321775.1). Classification (NCBI taxonomy): domain Bacteria; kingdom Pseudomonadati; phylum Pseudomonadota; class Alphaproteobacteria; order Hyphomicrobiales; family Phyllobacteriaceae; genus Mesorhizobium; species Mesorhizobium sp. M0243. The sequence continues at coordinate 99,871 of NZ_JAMYSF010000013.1, forward strand.
CCTCGACGGCGATAATGGCGACGCCGGTGAAATTCAAATCAGCAGAGCCTGGATCTGGCAGCGCCAGCTCCGGTTGCACTTCGCCCTGCGGTGGCGTCACCTGGGGAGGCTGCGGGCCAACAGTTTGGGCGTAGACGGGCTGAATGATGACCGCCCCGGAAAGTGCGAGAGCTATCGTCAACATGCGCATGGTCGCTCCTTACATCCTCGAGGAGATTTTGAAGAAACCCCCATGCTGAGCGATGGTTCCCGCGGGGCTGGTCCCGCCGGGCGATTTCGTCCCAACTCACCCCAGAGAGACGCCGAAAACCTTGGCCAGGGCGTCCGTCACACGGCTGTCTCCCAACCGGTTGGGCGGTTTCGTACGGAATCGTACCATCGATTGATCTGCACCTTGGACAGGATCAAAATCAAGCAGAGGTGACCATGGGAGGGAGCCGCATGAGCATCGCCAGATGGGCAATAAGACCTGTCGGTACCGCCAAGGCGTTTCTGGCAGAGGAGCTTCGAAGTGCGCGATACGGCGACATTGTTTCGGTCAAAGCGGCGATAGAGGCCGCTCGCAGGGACGCGCCTTATTTGCAGGACACAGACGATGAGTTGATGGAGACGATCGTCGAGCTGGCACGGGAACTGGGGCTGGCCGTCCTTTTTGACTCTCGCGATTGACCGATGAGCCATGGCTGGAGGACTCACCGGCGGTTGAAGCGATTTGGTACGAAATCGACAATTGGCTCATGGCCGAAAATGCGCAATCATTGGGAAATGGGACGACGGTTGGACGACAAACTCGATTGCAAGGCTTGTGGGACTATCCAAATGGACATTCCCGACAACGCGGAGGAATCGACGCCAATTCATTGCAGCAATTGCGGCGCCTTTCTCGGCGAGTGGGGCGAATTGCAGGACGATTTCTACCGTCAGGCTCGCGGTACCGAAGCATTCGACTTGCGCAACGGAACCATTATCAAGAAGTAGCGCGCAACAACGCGGCCTCCGAATAACATCGGTAAATCCACAGGGGTTGGCAGATCTAGCCGACGTCGATGACGACCATCAACCCGCCGCCGCCCTTCTCCTCGACATTGTTGTTCGTCGTGTGATGCGGGATGTGGCAGTGAATGAGCCACTTGCCGGGACGCAGCGCCTTCCACACGACGTCATAGCGCTGTCCCGGTCCGACATTGATGGTATCGGCCAGGAAGCGTGCCGAGGGAGAAAGCGTCTCACCGTCACGGGCGACGACCTCGAAGGGTCCGCCATGGATATGCATTGGATGGACGAAGCCGTTGTTGGTGCCGATGAAACGCACCTTCAGCGTCTCGCCCACCTTCATAGGAATGGTGTCGGTTGCGGGATAGGCCTTACCGTTGATGGTGAAGAAGTTCGGCATGCCGCCTTCCATTGGCATTGAGGGGTAGGTCAGCCCATCACGCACCAGCCATTCCTGAAGTTCGATGACATAGTCGTGGTCAGCCGGAACCTCGTCGGCAGGATTGGCGGGATCGATGATCAGCGCCCCATAAAGCCCCAGCGCCTGGGTGCGGTCCGGCTTGGCATGCGGATGATAGAAATAGGTCCCGTGCTGGGTCGCGGTGAATGCATAGGAATAGGATTGTCCAGGTTCGATCGGCGGCTGGGTGATCTCGGCAGGCCCATCCATCTGGTTCGGCAGAATCATGCCGTGCCAATGCACCGTGGTTTCTTCGGGCAGGTCGTTGGTGACGTCGATGCGAACCTTATCGCCTTGGCGAATGTGGATGCGCGGACCGGGAATCTGGCCATTGTAGGCATAGGCGTCGACCGCGACGTTGGGCAGGATCTGCCAGCGGACCACCGATGGTCTGAGCTCGAACACCTTGACGCCGTTCTCCAGGCGGAATGGCAGTTCCTGGTCGCCCTTGGCGGCAAGAGCATAGGACGAGGTAACGCGACGCGGATCGGTTGCAGCCATGTCACGCATGGCCTCCGCCGGCGTGTCGCGACCCATGATCATGCCTTGCGGCATGATCGCGCCGCCGACGTCACGCGCCGAAAGCGTCAGGTTCAGCCAGTTGGCCGGCGCGGCCATGCCGATCGCCAGCGCCAACACCGACACAATACCGAGGGCCGCAATCTGCGGCGTGGTAGCGTCCGTCTCCATCTGGTGGCCGCTGCGTTTGGACTTATGGGAGGTGTTGCGGCTTCGTCGGCCGTCGCCGGCGTTGGGGTGATGCATAGCATGCTGTTGGTGGGCGGTCGGCTCTCCACTGCTCGTTTCGTTCGCCTGCGGGCGCTGCGTCATCAATCCGTGCTTCAGCCCGCGCGCGACCAGCCAGACATTGGCCGGATAGGCGAGCGTGAAGCCAGCGATGACGCCGATCGACATCACGCCCCAGAACAAAAGCTCGTTCGGCTCCATGGCGCGCATGTCGCGCCCCATCATCAGAAAGCTCATGACGGGTGCCATGCCGGCCATCATGAAATTCATCGAGATGAACTCGGGCAGGAAGCTCTTGCGCACGTTCTCCCAGTAGGTGCCGCCCATCATCGATTTCATGAACAGCGATTGGAAGATGAACAGGCCGAAGGCAAAGCCCGCCAGATATTCGACGATGAGGTCGAGCCACATCGGCAAGCCAAGCGTTGCCGTGATGACTGCGGCGAGAATGATGCCGGTCGCATCGCCGGCAACGCAGTGGATGGTCGAACCGACCCCCTGTTTCCACAGCGGCCTGGTAAAGTCTTCATGCTCGCCCGGCCGTGGCTCCTTGTCTGCAAGCACATAAAGCAGCAGCCCCAATGGACCCATATAGAGGGTCACCAGGATGAAACCCCATTTCATCACCACCGGTTCGGGATTGTTGCGGTATTGATCGAAGCCGACATAAAGCGTCGAGGCGGCGGCAAGAGCGAACCAGACGGCAAGGAAATAGTCGATTGGCTGGATGAACATGGATGCATCCCGTCGCGGATCAGTGGCTTGTCACAAGCAGCCCCGTCGATGAACGCAGCCGGCGTGTTTATGATCCCGCCGGCCCAATCCGGTTGTGTCGAATTCTCCAGCCTGGCGCTCTTGTCGAAGCATTAACGCGCGGTAATTCCCTTGAAGGCGTGGGCGCTTCGCTGCCTCAACAGGAGCTGGCCATGAAACATCAAACACTCGACCAACTGCATGCCGTCGCCAAGATTGAATCGTCGGCTGCCTATTCCGCAATGACACGAAATCAGCGCGTAGAGCGCTGGGCTGAACTGCTGGAGCGTAATCCCGAGCGATGCCTTGGGGCGTTTGCAGGCACTGAACATTTGCACCCTGAAGCACGTGCGATGATGCGGGGCGAGGGTACGGCAATTTCGGTTGCCTTCGAAGATCCAGTGCTGCGCGCATCGGGTTTGAAAGACGACACATATGGTGAGGCAAAGCGCTTTTTCGAGTTGAACGACTGGCAGTTGCACGACATCGTCTGCGATTGCCACGTCGGCTCAACCATGAAAGCGCGCTGGGCTGCGACGCGGGTCCGCTCAGCCATCAGCGGCAGGTTCTTTGCGTGGTTGCGGCAAAGGATAATGCGCTGACCGTAGTTGGGGATCGTCGTCGCTTCGGTGCGGCATACGATCCCCTGTCTTGCCGATTGGATGTCTTGCCGATTGGATGTCTTGCCAATCGGAGGTCTCGCCGATCGGATCAACGCTTGTCCTGGTATAGCCGGTCGGTCGCTCGGTCGCTCTCCCTTCGTTCGGCGGGTCCACGCCGACGGCGTGCGATAACGGCATAGGCCATCAGCACGATCAGCAGCAATGGGCCGCCGGCAACGACGACCAACCACATGATATCTCCAAACATGGCGGCATCTCCTTTCCCAGACAACCGGCGAGGAGGAGAACCGTTCCGCGCAGCAGGCCACCTCGGTCGCCCCTGGTCATTAACTTACGAATTGCGCTCGTAGGTTCCGATGAGTTCAGCCTGCTCAAGCGAATGTTTCTGCGCCTCCCGCCAGATGCGCTCGATGCCCACGCTGGCTGGAATGGCAAGGCTCGGGGTGTCGAGCGCGGCCAGCCGGAAATGGTAATGGTGAACGCCATGTCCGACCGGCGGCTCAGGGCCGTCGTAATAGGCGTTGCCAAAATCATTCGTTGCTTGCCTGAGGGCGCCCGGACCCGGCTTGCCGCTTTCGGCCTCGGGAAGTTCCCTTGCGTCCGGGGAGATGTTGAACACCGCCCAATGACCAAACGTTCCGCTCGGCGCGTCAGGATCCTGAACGACGAGAACAAGGCTCTTTGCTTCATCTGGCACTCCAGACCATTTCAGCGGCGGCGATACGTTTTTGCCGTCTCGTGTGTATCTTTCGGGAATTTGTCCGCCTTCGGCAAAGGCGGCACTGCTAAGGGCAAGTGGCATGGTTCACTCCTCCGGCGAAGTTGATCCCAGCGACGCGCAGGGCAGCTATTTGTTGGTCCGCATCTTTTGTCTTGGATCGATCCCGCCAGCGGCGGTCGTGTCGTTTTCGACGTCACCTTCGACCGTGTTCTCGCCTTCAAGCTCGAACTCTTCGCCTTCCTTGATCGTTCCCTTGGAAGTCCCGATACCAGGATTATTCGCCAAGTCGGCATCGCTTGGTTTTTTCCATTTCGGATGTTTGGTTCCGGTCATGAGAAAACTCCTTCGACGGGGATTGCAGTTTTGAAATCGCAGACCGGATAATTCGTTCCGGTTCCACGCCTCGGCTTCTTCATTGGTTCGCCGCGCGCCGGCTAAAGCCCGAATGGATAGGTGTCGGGAACGCCGGTTCTTGCATGCTCCGGGCCAAGCGGCGTCACTGCCGCGGTTTTGTCGAACCATACGAACGCGTCGAACTGCCGGGGCAGGGAAGCGTCCGCATAGTGGCTGCCCAGCTCGGTTTCCGGCCGGTAGATCACGCCGATAAATCGCTCCAGCCTTCGTTCCAGCAACCGCTCACGCAGCGTTGTGTCGCGCCCGAGGTCGAGCAGGAACCGCGACACAAGGGAATCGTGGCAAAGCCGTTCGTAGCTGTCGGCGTGCGACGCGCGAATTTGCTTCACCTCCATTTTGCCATCCCAGTTGCTGGCGGCCGCTACAGTGCCGGAATGCGTGCCCATACCGATCAGCGCTGCCTCATCCCCGAAACGCTGCCGGCAGAGTTGGCCGATGTTCAGTTCGTCCCTGACGACGCCCATCTCGGTAAAGCGGGCATCGCCGATATGGGAATTGTGCGCCCACACCACGGCCTTGGCGTTGGGGCCGCCGGCATGCAGCAAATGTTCCAACGTTTCGAACATGTGCGTGTCGCGCAGGTTCCAGGACTCCGCACCGCCATAGTACATGATCCGGTAATAGTGTTCGGCGGACGCGATCAGCCGGGCATTCTGACTGGCGTCGAGAAAGTCGGTGCCGTCCCTTTTCGCATATTCGAGCTGTTTGGCGAGCAAGTCCCGGCATTGTTCCAGCACCGCTTTTTCGCATTTTTGATAGCCGGCGGTGAGCACCGCGCGGCCGTAGGTGGACGGTTCGTGTTGCCAGGGCGTCAGACAGCCATAGCGTTCGCGCGCGATCTTGGCTGCCTGGGGATCGACCCGGTCGAGATAGTCGAGGACCGCGCCGATGGAACCGCTCATATTGTAGATGTCGAGGCCGTAGAACCCTGCTTGCTCCAAAGGCTCTAGCTTCTCGTTGTGACGGCGCATCCAGTCGGTGAAGGCCGCGACATCGGTGTTGCGCCACATCCACGTCGGAAATCGCTGGAATGGCGCACCAGTGCCGGTTCGGGGCCGACGATGGCGAACGTAGCGGTCGATCGCCGCCGCGTCGGGCCAGTCCGCCTCGACCGCGACGATGGTGAAGCCGTGGCGTTCGATGAGCCTGCGGGTGATTGCCGCGCGCGCCCCGTAGAATTCGGACGTGCCATGGCTTGCCTCGCCAAGCAGAACAATGCGCCGGTCGGCGAACCGATCGAACAATGCGCCGAAGGCCGGATCGTCGAAATCGGGCAGGGGTTCGGCCGCGGCCGCGATCATATCAGGCAGGCTGATCGGATGGGGATGTCGAAGCGGACGACCGACGTCGGTGACCGTGCCGTTTTCCGACCAACCCTGCTCGCCGATCAGAGGGACGAAGCGCACACCGCCGAAATCCTCCTCGCTATAGGTTGCGGCGCCTGTCCGGGTGACTTTGAGCAGACGTTGCAAATCCGGGTCGTCGCCGACCGGAATGACGAGCCTGCCGCCGACATCGAGTTGTTCCTGAAGGGCGAGCGGTGCGCCGGGACCGCTGGCTGTCACCACGATGGCATCGAACGGCGCCGCCTGCGGCCAGCCCTTGGTGCCATCGCCCGTCCGAACCTCGATGTTTTGGTAGCCGAGTTTTTCAAACCGCCGCTTCGCGGTTTCGACCAAACCGGGATGACGCTCTATCGTGTAGACCTGTTCGACGATCCGGCTCATCACCGCGGCCGCGTACCCCGAGCCGGTGCCAATTTCGAGCACATGGTCACCCGGTTTGACATCCGCCATCTCGATCATGAACGCGACGATGTAGGGTTGCGATATGGTCTGGCCGTCGGCGATCGGCAGCGGCGTGTCTTCATAAGCAAATTCCTCGAAGCCGGGTTCGACGAAGGCCTCGCGTGGAACTTCGCGCATAGCCTGCAGAATCTCACGGTCATGGATGCCGCGCCGGCCGACATGGATTTTGACCATTCGATCACGGGCACGAGGAAGATCGAGCATCTTTTAGCTCCCCTTTGGTGCAACGCTTCGAGGCGATCCTTCGCGGTACCTGCCTTGAGCCTGCCTTCGCGATTCCAGTTTCTAACCGCCAGAAGACTTCAAGGTTCCCGACTATCTGCGGACAGAGCCGTGTGCCCGCCGGGATAGCGTCCGGTCTCTTGGCTGCGCGGGTCGCGACGCCGCCCCGGACGGCGGCAGTCGGGGGTTGCTCAAGCGCAAAAATGCCCCAGTTATCACCAGCGAACCGAAGCTGGAGATGTCGATGAACGACAAGGCAGCCGCGACGCCGCAGGCTATCGGCCACGAACGGATCGACCTCTTGGACCGTTACTGGCGCGCCGCGAATTATATCTCGGTCGGCCAGATCTACCTGCTCGACAATCCGCTGTTGCGCGAACCGTTGAAGGCCGAACATGTCAAGCCGCGGCTGCTTGGACATTGGGGCACGACGCCGGGGCTGAATTTTCTCTACCTGCATATGAACCGCGTTATCCGCGAAAGCGACCTTGATGTTCTGTTTATCTGCGGCCCGGGCCATGGCGGTCCCGCAATGGTTGCCAACACCTGGCTCGAGGGCACCTATAGCGAGATCTATCCGGATATCGGGCAGGGCGAAGACGGCCTCAGGAAACTGTTCCGGCAGTTTTCCTTCCCCGGCGGCGTGCCAAGCCATGCCGCGCCCGAGACGCCCGGCTCAATCCATGAGGGCGGTGAACTGGGATATGCCTTGGTCCATGCCTGCGGTGCGGCCTTCGACAATCCGGACCTGGTGGTTGCCTGCGTCGTTGGTGACGGCGAAGCCGAGACCGGTCCGCTCGCGGCGGCATGGCATTCCAACAAGTTCCTGAACCCGATGTCGGACGGCGCCGTCCTGCCGATCCTGCATCTCAACGGCTACAAGATCGCCAGCCCAACGATCCTCGGCCGCATGGACGACCAGGAATTGCGAAAGCTTTTCGCCGGCTATGGCTACGAACCGTTCTTCGTCGAAGGCCACGAGCCGCTTTCCATGCACCAGTCGATGGCCGCGACGCTCGACACGGTGCTCGATCGCATCCGGTCCATTCAGGAGCAGGCACGGGCTCCGGGATGGCATGGTCAACGCCCGCAATGGCCGATGATCGTGCTGCGCAGCCCCAAGGGGTGGACAGGTCCCAAGGAGGTCGATGGCGAGAAGGTCGAGGGTTTCTGGCGCTCGCATCAAGTGCCGGTGTCGAACGCACGCGGAAATGAGGACCACCGCACGATCCTCGAAAACTGGATGCGAAGCTACAAGCCGGAAGAGCTGTTCGATGAAAGCGGACACCTGTTGCCAGAACTCGCGGCACTCGCCCCAACAGGGACAAAGCGCATGGGCGCAAGCCCGTACGCGAATGGCGGACTGCTGAAGCGCGATCTTGTGCTTCCCGACTGGAAAAGCCTGGCGCTGGAAGTGCCTCGTCCGGGAGGCGTCATCGCTGAAGCGACGCGGATTTGCGGAAGCTATCTTCGCGAGGTGTTCCGCCTCAATGCCGAGGCGCGGAATTTTCGCCTGATGGGGCCGGACGAGACGTCATCCAACCGCCTCGATGAGGTGTTCGAAGTTACCGATCGGATCTGGATGCAGCGCATCGAACCCTACGACGTCCATCTTTCCCGTGACGGACGTGTCATGGAAGTGCTCAGTGAGCATCTTTGCCAAGGGTGGCTCGAAGGCTATCTGCTCACCGGCCGGCACGGCCTGTTCTCCTGCTATGAAGCCTTCATCCACATTGTCGATTCGATGGTCAACCAGCATGCCAAATGGCTGAAGACCTCCGGCGAGCTTGCCTGGCGCAAGCCGATCGCCTCGCTCAATTACCTTTTGACCTCCCATGTCTGGCGGCAGGACCACAATGGTTTCAGCCATCAGGATCCGGGCTTTGCCGATCTGGTCGCCAACAAGAAGGCCGATACGGTAAGACTCTATTTTCCGCCGGACGCCAACACCCTGCTGTGGATCACCGATCATTGCCTGAGAACCTATAACCGCATCAATGTCATTACCGCCGGCAAGCAGCCGGCACCGCAATGGCTGTCCATTGAAGAAGCCGAAGCGCATTGCAAGGCGGGAGCGGGCATCTGGGAATGGGCCGGTACGGTTGCTCAGGGCGAGGAGCCCGACGTGGTCATGGCCTGCGCCGGCGACGTGCCGACACTGGAAACGTTGGCCGCGACCGACATTCTGCGCTCTGCGATCCCCGACCTGAAAATACGTGTCGTCAATGTTGTCGACCTGATGACGCTGCAGTCGAACACCGAGCACCCGCACGGCCTCGCCGATGGAGACTTCGACGCGTTGTTCACGAAGACACGGCCTGTCATCTTCGCCTATCACGGCTATCCCTATCTCATTCATCGCCTGACCTACCGTCGCGCCAACCATGACAACATGCATGTGCATGGCTTCCGCGAGGAGGGCACCACGACGACGCCGTTCGACATGGTGGTGCTCAATGAACTCGATCGCTACCACCTCGCGCTCGCCGCCATCGAACGCGTGCCGGGACTGGCCGAAAGGGCCGAAGGGCTTGCGGGCGAACTCCACGACCGGCTGGTGAAGCACAGGGCCTATGTCCGCGAGCACGGCGAAGACATGCCCGAAATCCAGGAATGGAGCTGGCCCGGCAAAAGCGCGGCAAAGGCGCGCCGATGATCCGCCGGTCGATCCTGGCGCTGAATGCCGGTTCGTCCAGCATAAAGTTCGCGCTTTACGATGTTGCCTCGTCGCAGGATCTGCAGCTCGTTTCACGCGGCACGTTGGACTTGGGCGACACACCCACACTCCGCGCAAAAGCGGCCGACGGAACGGTGCAGTGCGAGCGGCAGCTCGCCGCCGACAAGCCGCGTGATGCGGCCATAGGCGAGATGCTGAATTGGGTGCAGAGCGAAATTGGCGAAAGAAACCTGCTCTGCGCCGGCCATCGCGTCGTGCATGGCGGAAGCGAATTCATCGAACCTGTCCGTCTGACCCCAGACATCATCGACGCCATCGACAGGTTGACGCCGCTTGCTCCGCTGCATCAGCCTCGCAGTCTCGCGCCGGTCCGCGCGATAGCTGCCTTGCAACCGGACTTGCCACAGGTTGGCTGTTTCGACACCGCTTTCCACCAGACGATCGATCCGCTCGTGCGGCGCTTCGCCCTTCCGCGCCAGTATGAAGGGCAAGGCTTGCGCCGCTACGGGTTTCACGGTCTCTCCTATGAATACATCGCCGGGCGACTCAGCGGGATATCGCCAACTCTTGCGACGAAACGCACCATCGTCGCCCATCTCGGCAATGGTGCCAGCCTTTGCGCTTTGCAGCAGGGCAAGAGCATCGATACGACGATGGGGTTTTCGGCGCTGGATGGCCTCGTCATGGGCACGCGGTGCGGCGCCATCGATCCCGGCGTGCTGTTGTACTTCCTGCTGGAAAGAGGCATCGCGGCTGAGGAACTGCAGACAATCCTCTACGAGAAGTCGGGACTGCTCGGCGTATCCGGTATTTCGGGCGACATGAGGACGCTGGAAGCGAGCAATGATCCTCGCGCTCATGAGGCGATGGCGCTTTTCGCCTTTCGCGCCGCGAGAGAGGCCGCGGCGCTTGCAAACACGATGGGTGGTCTTGAATGCCTCGTGTTCACCGCCGGCATCGGCGAACGGTCCGCGTCTATCCGCAACGCCATATGCGAAAAATTGACCTGGCTTGGCGTGGTGCTTGAAGAACACGCCAACGACACCCACGCCGAAATCATCAGTCGGTCGGAGAGCAAGGTGGAGGTGCGCGTGATTGCGACCGATGAGGAAAGTGTCGTTGCACGTCACAGCCGCAAGGTGATGCAAGCCTGAAGGCTCGCCATCGGCATCTGAAGTCGGCTGTCGGTTCGGCCCGACGAAAGCGCGGGCAAGGGTATTCCCTGTACGAAAATTACCAAGCGAGCGGTCGGGGGAACCAACTGCCCATGGAAATATTGTGCGAGCAATCCCGGCTAACCCCGAGACCGTCGGCACGATGATCAGGCCGACAGCCTTACTTCAGGCTTTGGCTGAGGAATCCATGTTTACGGACGACGTTGCGGTGAGGCGCCTGAAAATCCTGGTCGAGCAATATGTCGAGACACGCAAGAAGCGCCACGATGTGATCTCTACAGCCAACGCCGGAACCGCAATCCGAGAGGTGATGCCAAGTTGCCCGCTTTCGGGAAAGGCCTTCGATGATCTGATTGCGGCCTGCGCCATAGAGCATGGCCTCGCCGTGCTCTTCGACAATCCGGGTATATCAGGCACTGAAATCTGAGGCTGGCGCTTCCGAGGCCACCATCGCGATGAGCAGGAGTTCAGTCGGCATGTCCAGATACTTTTTCGACCTTCGAGATGAGAGCGGAAGCTTGCAGGAGGACCCGGAGGGCCAGGAATTTCCTGATCTCGCGAGCGCCGAGGAAAACGCGATGGCGTCGGCGAAGGAAATCCTCGCCGAAGAGCTGCTGCATGGCAAGCCGCTGCGTACCGGATTGGCCTTCGAGATTTTTGACGAGAACCGCAACCTGGTGCTGCGCTTCCCCTTTGCGTTCGCGGCCGAAAAGGCCGGGGCACCCCCTTAATACCGAATTGCCTGGCGGCCGATCGCTTGCAGGGTCATACAGGTAGGTCGGGCGTCAATGCTGATACTATCCTTCCGCCTTGAAGTTTCTGGCTTCTTTCTCGACCTTGGGGCTGTCCTTGCCATGCTTTCGCATGAGCTCCTTGGCCTGCTTGGGTGAGACGTCGGTGGTCTCCGCCAAGCGCAGCGCCTTCTTGTCCTTGCTTTCGGTCTTCTGCTTCCTGGCCGTCATGGCTCTTGAACTCCCTTGAAGCCTGTTCCGATCGATCTTTGCCGGTGCGAACGCCCGAGCATATCCAGATGAACTGTCGTTGCCTGGTTTGCTTCGACGAGACGTCAACGAGACGATCCCGGTCAGGTTCCGTGCATCGCCTGCTCATGTCCGAACTTGTCATGCCACGCGGCGGTACCGATGGCGATCTCGGATGAATTCATTGAAGAAGCGGCCTTTTGAGGAGGCTTTGGTGAAAGCGGCATAAGTCGCCGGCGCAACACCCTCATAATCGTAACGTCTGCCGCTCGGCACAAACCAGACCGAGAGGATCTTGGTAGCGGGATCGTATTGTGTGTTTTGGATCACGGTCGATGGCATAGTGGCACCCGACGAGTCTGCCCGAATAACCCGCTAGCAATAGTCAGGTTCCGCCGATGTCCTCGCGCCTCGCACCGCGACTACCGGTCGCGCGGGTTGCCGAACGTCGGGTCGCGCTTCCTCGAATATCGGTCGATGCGTGGCAGGCTGTCATCAAACTCGATGCCCGGTAGCCTCAGGTCCCAATAGGCATGGGCTTGCGGCCGAAAACCTTCAGGTTTGTCGAGGAAGCCGATCGTCACATAGAACTCGTCCGGCAGGCCTTCGTCGCTATAGCCTATCGAGCTTCCACAGTCTGGGCAGAACGTACGGGTGACGCCTGGCGTTTTGGAAAAGGCCTTCGGAGTTCCCCTAAGAAGCTGAAATTGCTTCGGCCGGTAACCGACCCAGATCGTCAGCGGACTTCCGATGGCCCGGCGGCAATCGTCGTCGTGATCGTAACATATCCAGAAAGGCTCTCCATCCATGGCTGCCGCGATCCGTCCGCAGAAGCAGGCTCCGGTCTCGCGCCGCATCGTCTGTCCATCCTGTCGCGCCCAAGGAACGTTCAGAGAGCGGCCGAACGGCCGCTCCCATTCAAGGTGAAGTCGTTGAAATCATGCATCGTGATGCTCGGGCATGCTCTTGAGCTGATCCTTGGTCCAGTTCGTCACCGCGTGAACGTCGCCGTCTTCATCGCGCATGAATTCCAACTGGCTCGCGGGAACGGCCACTGGCTTGGCGCCTATGCCGAGGAAGCCGCCGACATCGATGACGACCTGACTGGCGGCTCCAGAGCCGTGGACATGCGAAACGCTGCCGACCTTGTTGTCGTCCGCGTCGTAAATGGTGGCGTCTTCGAGAATGTCTGGCGTCAGTTCGGTGCTTGTGAGGCGTACGTGGTTGGTGTGGTCCATCGTTTCGAGACTCCTGTTGGGTGGAATATCTGAACCTCTCAGCCGAGCAATCGTTCCGAACAATTTCGGGGGCGACGGACGGACGACGCAAGGATGCAAGAACCCTCAAATCAGCCTCGGCCCGAATTGACTCGCAAAGCTCCGTACGGAAGCGTACAAAGGACAATCGTCAGCAGCACAGTTGGGCGTTGACGCTTAGGAGTGACCATCGCTCTTGCCCATCACGAGGCATGGCGTTGCATGGCGAGGAGCCCGAGCATCCCGGCCTGCCACTAGACGCGATAACCGCGCTGGCGCGGGATGCAGGCGCCACTGAACAGCAGATACGTGAAATCATATCGCTCCTCGGGTTCGATCGCGCCTCTATCCTGCGGGAGGCTCGTTTGCTGGCGAAAGATGGTCAGCCAGCAAGGCCTTCGAGTCTTCAGCAGTAACTGTCGGTTTCATACCAACACGCCGGCCCGTCTAGTGCTGCGCGAGACGAGGTCTATGGTTCGTTACCGTCCGCTCGTTAGACGGGCGCGGCCGGCTAAGAGATCCCAGTGCTCTTGCCCAAGGGAAAAGAGTCTCGTGGATTACCAGATCCTGCAAGCCAAGAGCGAATTGCTTCGCCGCATGAGCGCGGACGATTTCGCGCGGCTGAGGCCACATCTGGCGAGCGTTTTTCTGGAGTTGCGCGCGCCACTGGAGACTGCGGGGCAGAAGATCGAAGCCGTCTATTTTCTGGAAAGCGGACTGGCATCGGTGGTGGCCAGGACTTCGGCGGCGACCGAAGCGGAAGTCGGAATCATCGGGTTCGAAGGAATGACCGGTTCGGCCCTGATCATGGGGGACGACCAGGCCAACTTTGATTGCTACGTCCAGTCGACATGCGAGGCCCTCCGGGTAGAGGCTGCCCCATTCGTCGAAGCCCTGGAGAACAGCCCTACGTTGCGGTCGTTCCTGTTGCGCTATGTCCAATATTTCCACGTTCAGACAAGCTACACGGCATCGATCAACGCACGGCAGAGCCTGGAAGTCCGGCTGGCGAGATGGCTTTTGATGTGCAGCGACCGCACTGTCGGCGACAGACTTATGATAACCCATGAATTTCTGTCCATCATGCTTGGTGTCAGGCGTCCGGGGGTTACCGTTGGCCTTCAGATGATCGAGAGTTATGGTTATATCCGAGCGCGCCGCGGAGAGATCACGATCCGCGATCGAGACGGTCTCGTGAAGTTGGCGCGAGATTCTTACGGTCCACCCGAAACCCAGTACCGCCGGCTGATCGGAGATCTGGGCTCGAAGCATCCTGCGAGGCAGCAGCGGCCTCTCGTTTGAGCGCTGGAGGGCGACAGAGGCTTCTCCGCCACTGAACCGCCAGGAGGACATTTCGAGTGGCCGACGCGATGATGCCGGTGAGACACCGTTGCCCAAACCCGCGCCGGCCACTGCGGCATGTTTTGGGGATGCCGCGTTGCCAATTTAGTTGCTGACAAGCAACTGGCAACGAGGGCTCACGGTTTGGTAAGAACCGTACGTACATACACGCAACCTCCCTCGATCGCATTCAAGGCCTGCCTGCGGAATCCTAGGTTGAATACAGCACCCGATAACTCCGAATTGACAGGCTTTGTCCGGTCGGCGCGGTGATGTCCGCGGGTAGGGTGCAGATTTGCTGGCCAGGTTCCGATATTGCCAGGCGGGCTGGCCTTCACCATCTAGCTGGGATGTCGACACCCACATCGAAAACACCCGGCTCATCCAGGCTTCAGCACGATCTCTTTGGTGCTGCCGACGACCTGCCGGACGGTTTCCTCTACCAGCCCGAGTTGATCGCGGCGCAAGAAGAAGCGGAACTCGCCCGGCGCCTCGAAGGCCTGCCTTTCGAGGCGTTCGATTTCCATGGCCATCTGGCAAACCGGCGCGTGGTCGGTTTTGGCCTGCGCTACGACTATGACAGGCGTCAGGTCGTCGAAGCGCCGCCGATCCCTGACTTCCTGTTGGCCCTGCGCGACAAGATCGCGGTGCTGGCAGGCAGGCCCGCCGAGGCTTTCGCGCAGGTGTTGATCAATGAGTATCGGCCTGGCGCCGGCATTGGCTGGCATCGAGACAAGCCTCATTTCGAAGACGTTGCGGGTGTTTCGTTGCTGGCGCCTTGCAGCTTCCGGCTCCGGCGGAAGAATGGCACCAAGTGGGATCGCCGCACCATCGTCGTCGAACCAAGGTCGGCGTATCTCATGACCGGACCATCACGCACGGAATGGGAGCATAGCATTCCGCCAGTTGACCTGCATCGATACTCGATCACCTTGCGGACATTGCGCGCCAACTCCGCATGAGCATCGCGCGCCGAGCCGTTCTGAGGCATCGCCAGCGCCATCACGAGTTCTTGAACGCAAACGGTTCCGGGAACCTCCCAACCACAAGTTGGTTTGGAGGACAGGTACAGCTTCAAAGGTGGAGAATGCCCATGGCCCGTGCCCGATCCGTGTTGGTGGCCGCCAGGCGTCCGTTCCATAAGACGCCGATGGCAGTCGCAAATGCATGTTTCGTCGGCACATTGCTGACCGATGTTGCCTATTGGCGAAGCGCTGAAATGATGTGGGCCGATTTTTCCGCCTGGCTGCTGCTTGCCGGCCTGGTTGTGGGCGTGCTGGCGGTTCTTGCAGCACTGGTGGATTTGTTTACCGGCCGGCTTTCCGGTGAAGCCGGGCGTGTATGGCCATATCTCCTCGGCAGCCTCGTCGTGCTCGTCGTATCGCTCTTCAACGCACTGGTGCACAGCCGGGATGCCTGGACCTCGGTCGTGCCGACGGGGCTCATCCTGTCCGCCGTCGCCGTGATCGTTATTCTCTTGCTGGGGCTGCTGGGATGGAGTTCCGGCCGCACTCAAGTGGAGGTGGTCGAATGAATGTCTCCGCAAGACATGTCCGGCGTATCGCGAGCCTCGGTCTGCTGTGCGGATCGATTTTGGCGCTGCCCGCATGCAGCGATAACGAACCGGATCCCACCGATCAGGTCGGAGCGAACCCGACGCTGCCTGAACCGATCCAGTATCTGGTGCCGCCGATGCATGTCGCGTCCGTCATCGGTTGGAAACAGGAGGAAAGGCCGACGGTCGCCAAGGGTTGCAAATCCAGGCCTTCGCCAAGGGCCTGAAGCATCCGCGCTCGCTTTACACATTGCCGAATGGTGACGTTCTGGTGGTCGAGTCCGTGGCGCCGCCCGGTGCGGCGATCAAGCGGCCGAAAGACCTGGTCATGGGCTGGATCGAGTCCATGGCGACGTCAGGCGGCGGCACCGAAGGAAGCAACCGTATCACCCTGCTGGGCGATACCAACGGCGATGGTGTGCCCGATGTCCAGGAGGTCTTCCTCGATCATCTCAATTCGCCCTTTGGCGTGGCCCTGGTCGGCAACGATCTCTACGTCGCCAACACCGACGCCATCGTGCGTTACCCCTACATGTCGGGCGACACCAAGATCACCGCCCCGGGCACAGTGCTGACGCCGTTGCCCGGCGGGCCCATCGATCATCACTGGACAAAGTCTCTCGTGGTCAGCCCCGACGGGTCTCTGCTTTATGTCGGCATCGGATCCAACAGCAACATCACCGAGAACGGCATCCAGGCAGAAAAGGACCGGGCCGCGATATGGGAAGTCGACAGGGCCACTGGCCGATATCGTATTTTCGCGAGCGGCCTGCGCAATCCCAACGGGCTGAGCTGGGAACCGCAGAGCGGCGCGCTGTGGGCTGTGATCAACGAGCGCGACGAGCTCGGGCCTAACCTGGTTCCCGACTATATGACCTCGGTCAAGGACGGCGCGTTCTATGGTTGGCCGTACAGCTACTATGGTCAGCATGTCGACCCGCGCGTGATGCCGCAGCGGCCGGACCTTGTCGCCAAGGCGATCCCTCCCGACTATGCCTTGAGTTCCCACGTCGCACCGCTGGGCTTAGCGTTCTACACTGGAACCAACCTGCCGGACCCGTATCGCAATGGCGCCTTTGTTGGCGAGCATGGCAGCTGGAACCGCAAGACCTTCAACGGTTACAAGGTCGTGTTCGTGCCGTTCAAGGACGGTCATCCAGATGGCAAGCCGCAGGATGTCGTCACCGGTTTCCTCGACAAGGACAACAAGGCACACGGGCGGCCCGTCGGCGTTGCCGTCGACAAATCGGGCGCGTTGCTGATCGCCGACGATGTCGGAAACACGGTCTGGCGCGTAACTTCCGCGAGTCAGTAGGCACCTGCATAAACGCGGATCGCTTCACCTATCTCGGTGCAAATTCCACCAGCGCCTTGACGAATTCTGCCGGTGCCTCGATCGGCAGGAATTCGCCGCAGTTGACGATCACGCGACCTTGCAGGTCCTTTGCTCCAGACAGCCTCAAACCTTCGAGGTAGTCGTCGATCGATCCGAAATCCGCGTCGCCGCGGATATAGAGGATCGGAATTTCGATGCGCGCGGGTACTGCATTGACCTTGGCATCCTCCTTGAACGCGCGATACCAATCAAAGCCGGCCTTAAGTGCCTCCGGCCTCGAATAGGCCTCCGCAAAGTCTCCCGCATTTCATTGGTCAACGCATCGGGATGTCCGGCGAGCAGATCGAAGAAGAAATCGAAGTAGGCGCGCTGGTGGCCTGTCACCAAAGCCAGCGTAAAGTATCGTGCGCCGAGTTCATCGATCACACCCTCATAGATTTTCCGGGAATGGGGCCAGCCGTGCAGAAGGATCAAGGCCGGTCGGCCCGGATCGCCGGCCATGGATACCGCCAGCCGCATATTGCCTGCTTCGAGGGTCCGGACGAGCATCGTCTATCCATTCTCGGGAACTCAGGAGAAAACGATGAGCGAACGAATAGGTTGCCCGACCGGTTCCGCCGGCGTCGCTGCTCACCGCCGCCCGTTCTCCAGCAGTGGCCAGTGCTCAAAGAACCCAGCCTGCTCGCTCAGCCGGCTGGACCGTCACCCGGCGGGAGGAGGGGGCCACTCTCGCCACCGGCCTGTTGGTCCGCTTGGCGGAACAAGCATTTAATCCTGACGTTAAAATGCCGAGCGGTCCCGCAACGGGCGAATGGGCTGTCGCGAAGTCGTCGCGGCGATTTGCAATTAGGACAATGCAGGGAGATCCAGATGCCGCTTACGGCCTTCGCACTCAATTGCTCGCTCAAAGCTTCGAACGACAGGGAAAAATCCTCCACCGATCGGTTGCTCGCCGATGTCCTGGCGGCGCTGATGCAATACGAGGTGAAGGGCGAGATCGTGCGTGCGCTCAGCCACGATATCAAGCCCGGCGTGCTCTCCGACATGGGCGAGGGCGACGATTGGCCGAAACTCAGGAAGAAAATACCGGCGGCCGACATTTTCGTGCTCGGGCTCCCGATCTGGCTTGGCCAGCCCTCGAGTGTGGCCAAGCGCGTCCTGGAGCGGATGGATGCGTTTCTCGATGAGACCGATGACAGAGGGCGCATGCCGGCAGCAGGAAAGGTGGCCTTGGTAGCCATCGTCGGCAATGAGGACGGTGCGCATCACTGCCACGCGGAATGCTTTCAGGCACTGAACGATGTTGGCTTCACCATCCCGGCCAATGGCGGGGTCTATTGGGTTGGCGAGGCCATGCAGGAGGTTAACTACGTCGACCTGCCGGCAACTCCGGAAAAAGTCTCGGGTGCGATCGAAATGGCAGCTTCAAACGCCGCCCATCTCGCTGGATTGCTGAAAGAGCGGGACTACTCGGGCGTCTCGGGGTGACCTTTGTTCACCTAAACACTACCTTGGCAGCGTCGATGAGGTCTCAGTCGGGAACAGGAAGGCTTGTAGCGAGTTCATATTCTCATCAGCCGGCGACCGCCGCTCCGTCTATACGGCGCGAAGCCGCAAACAGGAGAGCAAGTCATGGGTCTCGGCACGATTCTTATCATTATTCTGGTCATTGCATTGCTTGGCGGTTTTAGTGGTCTTGGCGGCGGGCCTTTCTACGGCACCGGTTACTATGGCGGCGGCGGCCTCGGTCTGCTGCTGCTTGTAGTCATTATCCTGGTCGTGCTCGGGCGTCTCTAGCCGAGTCCGCGATGCGGGTGGCAGAATGTATCACCTGCCGCTTGCGGTCCTTCTGGGTTGCTTTGAATCCATAGCAGTCCAGCAATGACGGTCCGCCCTCTAGAGGGCGGACCACTCGTTGGAGATGTTAGGTCAAAATCAGGACGATCTTGAACGTATCCGGATCAACGATGACGATCCGGCCGTCCGCAAGCACGAAATACTCGTAACTTTCGTAAGCGGGAACGATCTTGACGATACGAGCCGGCAAACGATGCAGCCTGACCTTCTGCCGTGGGACTTCGACGCCGACGGTGATGTCAAAATCGACATTGGAAACAGGCTCGACCTTCGTCTCCCGGATGATCTGAGTGACCTCGGTTTTCTGCTCCACCGTCACGTTGTTGATGGAACCGGTCGACGTCGTATCCTGTGTCGAGGCCTTGCCCTGAGCCTGCTCGTCGGTCTGCATCTTGGTCTTGTCCTGAGCCTGCTGGTCGGTGGTGGTGCCAGCCTTGCCCTGAGCCTGCTCGTCGGTCTGCATCTTGGTCTTGTCCTGAGCCTGCTGGTCGGTGGTGGTGCCGGCCTTGCCCTGCGCCTGCTCGTCGGTCTTCAGCTTGGTCTTGTCCTGCGCCTGCTTCAGCTTGGTCTTGTCCTGATGCTGGTGGTCGGTGGTGCCGGCCTTGCCCTGCGCCTGCTCGTCGGTCTTCAGCTTGGTCTTGTCCTGAGCCTGTTGGTCGGTGGAGGTGCCGGCCTTGCCCTGCGCCTGCTCGTCGGTCTTCAGCTTGGTCTTGTCCTGAGCCTGTTGGTCGGTGGAGGTGCCGGCCTTGCCCTGAGCCTGCTCGTCGGTCTTCAGCTTGGCTTTGCCCTGGGCCTGCTCGCCCATCTTGGAACCGCCCTGGCAGTCAGCCTGCCCGGAAGCGCAATTGGCGTCTGCGCCAGATTGGCTTTCGGGCTGTTGTGTCTGAGCCATTGCCGTTCCACAGCCGAGCCCGATCGCCAGCATGCTGGTAATGAGAACATGTTTCATGGGGAAATCTCCCTGGGTAAGGTTCGTCCCTTCAGTGCGTAGAACCAGAACCCAAAAAAAATGTTCCGAGATAGTTGAGTGAGGTCTAAAAAAACGACCTCACTCGAGACCACATGATCGCGGGCGGAAGCCGTCGTTATAATGACCTTTTCAACCTTGCCGATTGCCCTAGCTCTCTCCTGAGAGGAGGCCGGATATGGCAATTTATAGTCTGAGGGTGGTCAGCTTCATTTTCGTGGCACTGGCTTTCGTTCCGGCCGCCGCGCATCTCTTCGCGATGTTCAACAAGATGAAGCTCGACGGGCCAAACTATCTGGCTGCGCAGCGCGCCTATGATGGATGGAGCCTGTTCGGAATCGTGGTGCTGGGAGCATTGCTCTCTACGGCCGCCCTGGCGATCCTGCTCTACCGAGCGAGTGCATCTTTCGGCTTGGTTGTCGTCGCCTTTCTCAGCATCGGCGCCACGCAATTTGCCTTCTGGACGCTGACCTACCCAATCAATCAGGCGACCCGGAACTGGACTGTCCTGCCTGAAAACTGGGAGCTGCTGCGGCGCCAATGGGAGTATTCACATGCCATCGCCGCTGGCCTCAATGCCTTGGCGTTGCTTGTGCTTTTCCTATCGGCGCTTCGCGCTGCGGTGCGTTGAACGACCACGTCTTCACCAGCACGGCCGCCGAGCGGGCAGGAACCCCAATGAAGCGAAATCACTGACCCGCCCGATGTTTCCAGCGTGGCTCGAAAATGAAGCGGTACTATTTCGATCTTCAAAACGGTGACGGCGCGGTACCCGACGATGACGGGCAGCTGTTCGAATCCCGGGAACAAGCCAGAGCGGAAGCAATTCGTATTTTGCAGGATGTTGCCCAAGACGAAATGCCCGACTGCGATTTCGTCAAGGTAACCGTCAAAGTACGCGATGAGATCGGTGCGCAGATGTTTGAGGCATCGCTTGTTCTGACCTCCGGATGGAGCGTGTGATGCCGCAGTGCTAGCGGCGATACCGCACCGGGATTTGCACGACGTTCTCCGATCCAGGCAGATCAAAGGCCATGGCCAGTTGACGTACGGAGGCCATCTCCACGATCAGTTCTTCGATCGAAAAATCCGGCAGGCCGGTCTTCACCCTCTGCCTCACCTTGGCCGCAAGTTCATGAACCCGCACCGGGACGAAAAGCGGGCTGTCGTCCAGCAGCTTGCTGATTTCGATGACCACATCGGCGTCGATGTCTTTCGGCAATTCCCGCATGGGCGTCACCTCCTCTCGAAGCAATAGCCCGTCATGTCGATGCGACGGGCGATCAGGCGTTGAGCGCCGGGCAAGAGGATCGGAGAGGGACGTGCTCGGCGCTGGCCGATAGCCAGATTCATAAAGCTGCGGGCATCGGTGTGTCACGAAAAAATATCGGTACGAAAATTACCAAGCGGCTCATCCCACGCAATCCACAAGCGCCTTCCCCGAAATCGCGACTCCGGCAGCGCTGTTCCCGACAGAGGAGGAACAAAAAATATGGGGAGGAACAAAAATATGGCCCGGAATTGAGACTGACGAATCGGAGGATCTAGCCATGGACAGCAAGGAGAAAAGATCAAACGGCGAGCCCATGAAACTGGGAGCAGGGCCGGCCGGCTGGCCGCGAGCAAGAGCACTGGGACCAGGCCGTGCAGGAGATCGAGGCTGAGGGTTCGGAGACTGAACGTGGCCCGGTTTTGCCTGATCCGGCAGTTGCAGCCGATTCCAATAGCTCGAAGCGTTGATCGTCAAATCCATGGCGTCTTGAGAGTACGATCAGGCAACCAAATTGGTGGAACCTCGTTTGCCGGACAGCAACCAGAGGAGGTTTCGATGAAGAGGTTCTTTTTACTCCTGGTCCTGGCCGCCGTCCTTGCGCTCGGCGCCTGCGACAACAATATCGAGCCGATGAAAGCCAACGCCGGCACCATCAACAAGAAGCCACAGGTTGACCAGGCCGCCAGACCAGAGTCCACGACTGGTGGTGATCAGCCAGCCACTGTGCCTCAGGGCAAATGAACTCGGTCTCACATTGCGACACACCTCTGCTGCGCGTCGCCTATCTCGATGGTGGACCGCGAGACGGCGCCCCGGTTATCCTGCTGCATGGCTGGCCCGACGACGCGACGACATACGCTCGCATTTCGCCGGCCCTTCATGAAGCTGGCTTTCGGACGTTTTCGCCTTGGCTGCGAGGCTTTGGGCCGACATCGTTCCTGTCAGAAGAAACCATGCGCTCGGGCGAGATTGCCGCGATGGCGCAGGATGTGCTGGATTTTGCCGATGCGCTTGGCCTCAGCCGCTTTGCGGTTGTCGGACACGATTGGGGTGCCCGGATATCTTATCTGCTCGCGTCGGTTTTCCCGGACCGCATCAAGTGCTGTGCTGCGCTGTCGCTCGGCTGGCAACCAGGCAAACCAGCAACGCCGGCGCCCGGACAAGCGAAAGCATTTTGGTATCAATGGTTCATGGCGACGGCCCGGGGCGCTGAGTTCGTACGAAACAATGGCAAGAAATTCGCCAGATACCAGTGGGATAGCTGGGGCCCATTAGGCTGGTTCGACGACGCTATTTTCGATGGTGTCGCGAGTTCGTTCGAAAATCCTGACTGGGCGGATGTGACGTTGCATTCCTATCGGGTCAGATGGGAAGAGGCCGAGCCCGATCCACGCTATGCCGAACTCGCCCGCCGGCAAGCAGCGGTCAAGATCATCACGGTGCCAATCCTGACGCTTCATGGTGGCGACGACCGCGTTGTGTTTGCCCAGTCCTCAGAGGGGCTCGAAGAGCATTTCACCGCGTTCTACAGGCGGGTGGTGCTGGATGGCATCGGACACTTCCCGACGCGTGAGGCTTCTGATCAGGTTTCGCGATTGTTGGCTGCGTTTCTCGATAGCCATGGCAAGCGCTGAAGTGGGGTCGTCATTCGACCTCATAGTACAGGCCGGAACCTGACGCATCGCCGTGCATTTCGTCTCCATGCATGACGAACCGAAATGCGGTCTCGCAATCAATCGGCAGCCAGGGAGAATTTGAATGCAAGCTTCAGGCGCAATCTCAACACACCATGCTGGCCAACTGGCCATAGAACCGTTTGCCGGCACGGTGACGGTACGATTTTCCGACGCCATAGTCGCTGCCACGGAACGGGCGAAAGTGCTTCAGGAAGAAGGACATGAGCCCGTGTTCTACATCCCTTTCGAAGACATCTATTTCGACCTTTTCGAAAAGACGAACACCACCAGCCGCTCCCCTTTGAAAGGCACCGCGAGCTACTGGCGCGTCCATGCGGTGGGCAGCTCGGCTGACGATTTCATGTGGGCATACGAGACGCCTGAAACCGCGGCGCGCCCCATTGCACGTCATGGTGCATTCGATCCGGAAAAGGCGCGCATCGATGCTGAGCCCACGGAGGACAGACGGCACACGCCCCACGTCCCGGAGTAGATTGCCCGTTCGCGGCGGGGCGATCTGAATTCAAGGCTGGTGCTGACGGCTCGGAAACTCGTCATCAAGGATGCATAGTGCCTCCTCATATTTGACAGTCGATGCCCCGACCTGTCGTGCCTGCCAGATATTGTCCGCCAGATCCGCGCGCTTCACCGGCAGCGCCAATGGATTCGATGCCGCTCGTCGCACAAACGCGAAGTAATCCTCACCGGACCTGCGCGACATGGCGTCGACGGCCGAAGCGATCGTCGGGCCAAAACCGGCCTCTTCCAACTTGGTCCGGTCCCAGCCTCCGCCCTTTTCGAGGACGTCATGGAGATAGGCGACGACCTTCTGGTCCTTGGTTTCGACCGCGTCAACGATACGGCGGCAGTGCTCGATATACGGTCGCCCGGTCTTGTCGCGCTGTGCTGCGTGGACCTCTTCGGCAATCTTGGCCGCCCGGTAAAACATGCTCATCTGGCTTGACCTTCAGACATGGTTTCACCATCGCTCCTCGGTGTCGTGGTGCGGCAGGTCTATTCCGCAGCAAACCCAGCCAAGTCGCTGCCTCGATCCATAGTTGTAGCGCGGTTCCAGGCGAGCCGGATCGTCGAACGTTCCGATATGCAGCGCGATCTCTCCGGGCGATGCGTCATAGGCAAGGCTGAGGGGCGATCCGCAGGCGGAGCAGAACCCCCTGCAGGCAATCGGCGAAGACCTGCGATAGGTCGGCGTCGCATTGGTCCAGTTCACGCTTTGGGAAGGCACCCAGGCCAGAACCGCGAACGCACTGCCGGTCGCTCGCCGGCACATATCACAATGGCAGTAATGCACTCTCGGTTCGCTTCCAACGCGGAAGCGGATCGTGCCGCAGAGACATCCTCCGCTCAGTTCCATTTTGGCGCCCCGGCTGACTTGCCGCTCCAACGCCTCTCGCGCGGTCTCATGCGAGCACCTCCATTCATCTCAGCGGAAACGCCAGCCATTTACGTCGGTTCCTGTGGCTATCTCAGGAACCAGTGCTTGCGCGCGGCGTTGCGTGTCTTTGCCGACAACGGGAGGAAACAGGGAAAATGCATCGTCGGTCGGAGAAGCGCTGATGTCGATGCCGGGGCTGGCATACGGTCCTCTCGGCGATCGATGCATGCATATCTGCGTGGATATGCAGCGGCTGTTTGCAGAGCCGTCCGAATGGGCAACACCCTGGATCACCCGGGTTCTCCCGCAGATCGAGAGGCTGGTCGAAAGACGCGCGCCACAGACGGTCTTTACACGCTTCCTGCCCGCCGGGAAGCCGGGGCAGGGCGTCGGCACATGGAAGCGCTATTATGAGCGCTGGGCTTCCCTGACGATCGAGACGATCGGGCCCGAAATGACCGAACTGTTGCCGTCTTTAGCCGGCTACTGTCCGCCAGCGGCGATCGTCGACAAGCACATCTACTCGCCCTGGTTCGAAGGGCGTCTCAGAGCGCTCCTGGTGGAGCGCGGCATCGATACGCTGGTCATCACCGGCGGCGAAACGGATGTTTGCGTTCTGGCCACGGTGCTCGGGGCCATCGATTTCGGCTATCGCGTGGTTCTCGTCACGGACGCGCTGTGCAGTTCTTCCGACGCAACCCATGACGCACTGCTGACCGTTTACCACCAACGTTTCGCGCAGCAGGTCGAGACGGTTGAGATGGAAACGGTTCTCTCGAACTGGACTTGACGTCCGCTAACCCGGCCCGGGTGGGAGTGTCCATGCTTCCTTGCGCGGTTGGGCTGCCTATCTGTTAAGAGAATGACGGACACCAGAACAGGTAGCAGGACGTGACGCAACGATCGGGAAGTGCTGATCTTCCACTCCATGGCGGGCGCGTGCCAAAATGGCTCGGCGACCGCATGACGCGTCTTGGCGCTGTGATGTGCGAGGCGATCATTCATCACTATGGTCGAGACGAGCTGCTGCGGCGGCTGGCGCATCCATTCTGGTTCCAGTCCTTTGGTGCTGTCATGGGCATGGATTGGCACTCGTCAGGAATCACGACCAGCGTCGTGGGCGCTTTGAAGCGTGGCCTCACGCCGCTTTCCGGCGAGCTCGGCATTCATGTCTGCGGTGGTCGCGGCGCGCATTCGCGCAAAACCCCGCATGAGCTGGAAGCCATCGGCCAACGCGTCGGCTTCGACGGAGCGGGCCTGGCAACCGCCAGCCGGCTGGTCGCCAAGGTCGACAGCGCCGCCGTCCAGGACGGTTTCGATCTCTATCTGCATGGCTTTATCGTCGCCGATGACGGTCACTGGGTTGTGGTGCAGCAAGGTATGAACGGCGACAGCAAGGTGGCGCGCCGCTACCATTGGCTTTCCGAAGGCCTGAAGAGTTTTGTCGACCAGCCGCATGCCGCCATCGAAGGGGCCAATCAAGGCGAGATCGTCAACCTGACCGACCGGCGTGCCGAGGCGTCCCGCCAAGGGCAACTTGACCTTTTGCAGGATCTCGGACCGGATCGCATCCTGGGCGAGCTGGCGGCATTGGAGCGTGGCGCGGAGCCGACGCGCCGGCAGGAACCGGAACAACCGCTGCTGCCGCATTTGGTCATGCCGGCCCACCATGACGTTCGCGAAAGCGATGTCGTCATGCATCGCCTACACGGCAATATCGCAGCCGCCGCGGACCGCGGTCCCACCGATTTCGCCGAGCTCCTTCTGGTCCCCGGCGTCGGCGCACGCACAGT
The DNA here is from genome assembly GCF_040321775.1 of Mesorhizobium sp. M0243. Classification (NCBI taxonomy): domain Bacteria; kingdom Pseudomonadati; phylum Pseudomonadota; class Alphaproteobacteria; order Hyphomicrobiales; family Phyllobacteriaceae; genus Mesorhizobium; species Mesorhizobium sp. M0243. Next base: position 125,894 of record NZ_JAMYSF010000013.1, read on the forward strand.
GCGCGCGCTGGCCCTCGTTGCCGAGGTGGTGCATGGCGCTCCTTGCCGTTTTTCCGATCCCGGCCGCTTCTCGCTGGCGCATGGCGGCAAGGACAGGCATCCATTTCCGGTACCGCTGAAGGTCTATGACGAGACGATCGGGGTTCTGAAGTCGGCCGTGCAGAAGGCAAAGCTCGGTCGCGATGAAGAAATCGGCGCCTTGAGGCGGCTCGACGATCAGTCGCGGCAAGTCGAGCGATACGTGACCGGCCCCAGCCTGAAGGAAATTGTCGCGGGAGAATTCGACCAATCGCATCTGCTTGGCGGGCGCAGCGTGTTCGGGTGGGAAGCTGCGCCGGACACAGCACCTGCTGAGCGGAGCAAGAAAGCGTGAGAACGAGACAGAGGGCTGTAGATCAGTCGGCCAGATCGATCAGCGCGACACCGAGGTCCGGACGCTTGCTGCGGCGCAGATGACCGGGCGCTTCCACCAGGGTGATTTCGAGCGTTGGTCGAACCATGCCGTCAAGCAGATGTCCACCCCGGGTGGTGCCGTCGCTCAATCCAAGCACCGCATGGACGTGCAGGCTGGGCTTGTCATCATCACCCAGTGCAACATCGCCGATCGCGCTCAGAACCTCGCACTGTTCGCCGATGGGGATTTTGCGGTAGGTCTTCGCGGTCGGATCAAACCAGCCCACGGTGGCTTTTTCGAAAGCCCCTATGGCGGTCAAGGACGCACTGCCGATCTCCTGGTCGACCGCGAAGGCGGTCAGTGCCGCGAACGCTTCTTCGCCTGGGTCGAGCACCACGACGAATGTCCGTTGTCCGCCGATCTCATTGACGAGCTGAGATTTCATCCCTGTGCTTCCATCGTTCGGCCCAAGGCCGTCGCCAAGATCAATGGGCGCGGTGTTCCGCATTGCGCTTGCGGGTCGCTGCAGCTTTCTTTGCCGATTCGGATCGGCTTGCGGCAGACCGTGATGCCGATGCCTTGCCGCCGCTTTTACCGCCTTTGTGCGCCGCGAGATGGCCCGTGTGTTTGCCGCGGCCCGAACCGCCTTCCTTCTTGCCACCGCCATCGTCCTTGTTGACGGTAGCCCATGCACGCCGCTCTGCTTCCTTGTCCGAAACCCCGCGCTTCTCGTAGCCTTCGGCAATGTGGTCGGCCTTACGCTCCTGCTTGTCAGTGTATTTCGATTTGTCGCCTCGTGGCATGGCCTGCTCCTATTGAATAAGGGCTGAACGTCGATTTGACGCGCTGGTTCCAACAGAAGTTCGCGTAGCCAATGCCATCGCCCGGCATGGCCAAACACCGCCGCGCGCAGGCTAACGCTTTTCGGGCCGGGGAGAGCGCAGCAGCAGGCGAGGGGAATTGGTTCAGCCGATTGCCAACCTCACGACGAGGGCCAGGATCACGACACCGACCAAGCCGGCTATGAAGATGACCCGACGGGTGCGCGTTCGCAGGATGATCTCGCCTTGTCTCGCCTGCTCCGCAGAGAATACAGGTCCATTGTCGCCGTCCTTGCCATGCCGACCATCGCTCATGATCGCCTCCTTCCGGCTCTTGGCACACAACCATCGCTTGACCGGGGAGGTTCCGATTGCATCGATCCGGCCAGCAGAAAAAGGATCACAGGCTCGTGAGGAGGGAACTTTGCCCTCCGCGAGTGGTTTGGGCCGCTTGAGACCCAGCCAGCCCGGAGCCAGCCATGTCCGATGCCAAAATTTCCAGCGGCTTGAGCAGACGCATGTTCATGACGGCCTCTGTTTCGGCGGCGGCGGTGATGCCGCTTGTGAATTCCCCAACGAGAGCTGCCCAGCCCGCGTCCGCAAAACCGGCCGAACCGCGCGATTTGTCGGCGGTTTCGATGCGTATCAACAAGCAGACCTACAACCTCGCGCTCGACAATCGAACCAGCCTGCTTGACGCGCTGCGCGACCATGTCGGCCTGACCGGCACCAAGAAAGGTTGCGATCACGGTCAGTGTGGTGCCTGCACGGTGCTGATCGACGGAAAGCGGGTACTGTCGTGCTTGAGCTTTGCCGTCATGAACCAGGGCCGGGAGATCACAACGGTGGAAGGCCTGGCTTCGGCGGACGGGGAACTGCATCCGGTCCAGCAGGCCTTCGTCGACCACGATGCCTTTCAATGCGGCTATTGCACACCGGGTCAGATCATGTCCGCCATCGGTTGCATCAACGAAGGCCATGCTGGATCGGAAGATGATATTCGCGAATATATGAGCGGCAATCTATGTCGCTGCGCGGCCTATCCCAACATCGTTGCGGCGATCGTTCAGGCACGCGACGAGACCAGGAGGGCTTAGGATGCGCCCGTTCGTATATGAAAGACCAACCAGCGTCTCCACGGCAATCGCCATGGCGTCCCGTCCCGATGCCGTGCATGTTCCGCCAACCGGCGCCGACACGCAGTTCATCGTCGGCGGCACCAATCTGGCCGACTACATGAAGCTCGGTGTCGCGCGGCCGGAGCGACTGCTCGACCTCAACACTCTTGCCGAGCCGGCCTTGCGGCAGATCAGGATAGACGATGATAAGATCCGGTTTGGTGCGCTGGTCCGTATGGGTGAAGCAGCCGACAACAATGATGTCAGGCGCCGTTGCCCGGTCCTCGCCGACAGCTTGAAATTCGCTGCCAGCGGTCAGCTTCGCAACATGGCGAGCCTGGGCGGCAATGTGCTGCAACGTACGCGCTGCGAGTATTTTCGAGAGATATCTTGGCCGTGCAACAAGCGCGAACCGGGCTCCGGCTGCGCTGCGATGGAAGGGTCCAATCGCCAGCATGCCGTGCTGGGTACGAGCGATGCCTGTATTGCCACGTATCACGGCGATTTCGCGCAGGCGCTGGTTGCGCTGGACGCCACCGTCGATGTCGAAGGTCCGCGGGGAAGGCGCACGCTCACTTTTGCCAAGCTGCATAAACGGCCGGGCGAAACGCCCGACATCGAGACGGATCTGGCCGCCGACGAGCTCATTACCGCCATCGAAGTGCCGCTGGCACAGTGGAGCAGCCGGTCGCGCTATCTGAAGATACGCGATCGCGAATCCTACGCGTTTGCGCTGGCGTCCGCGGCTGTCGCGCTCGACATGGATGGCGAGACGGTAAGGAGTGCGCGCATTGCGCTTGGCGGAGTGGCGACGGTGCCGTGGCGTGCGCGCGAAGCAGAGGACGCGCTACAGGGCAAAGTGCTTGACGAAGCCACGGCGCAGGAGGCCGCCGAGGCTGCTTTCGCCGATGCCAGACCGCGCGAGCATAACGCATTCAAGATACCGCTCGGCAAGCGCACGCTGGTGCGGGCGCTGCTCGAAACCCGGGATATGAAGGGCTGAGCCATGAACCAAGCTGCACCCGCTCCAAGGGAAAACCAGGGCGATCCCGTTGTTCGCATTGACGCCCGGCTAAAAGTTACCGGACAGGCCGGCTATCCCGCCGACATCGTTACGGCCAACGTCGCCTACGGTGCCCTTGCCACCAGCAGCATTGCCCGGGGCAAGGTTTCCGAACTTCACACGAAAGACGCCAATGCCGTACCCGGTGTGCTGGACATCGTCACCTATGGCGATCTGGACAAGACCGACATGCCGAAATTCGGCAACACCGGTGCAAGTTCGATTGGGCCCTTGCACGACAAGACGGTTTTTCACGATGGTCAGATCATCGCTCTGGTGGTCGCTGAAACCTTCGAGGCGGCGGAGGAGGCAGCGATGTTGGTCCGCGCCGACTATGAGGACGAACGGCCCAGCGCCAGCTTTGATTCCAAGGGCGTGAAGATGGAACCGGCTGCCGGCAAAAGCCCGATGTTCAAGGAGGATGCGAAGGCCGGTGACTTCGACGCCGCTTGGGCGGATGCGACGGTGAAGATCGACGAAAAATATTCGACGCCGACCCAGCATCATAATCCGATCGAGCTGTTTTCGACCACCGCCATATGGCAGGGCGACCAGTTGACGATACACGAACCCAGTCAAAACGTTACGGGCTGGAAGGTGGAACTGGCACGCCAACTGAAGCTCGATCCGGCCAATGTGCGGATCGTCAGTCCCTATATCGGCGGCGCCTTCGGCTCCAAGGGGCCGATGACGGCACGCACTGCTATCGTTGCCGTCGCGGCGCGGCGCATCGGCCGGCCGGTTCGCTGCGTCGTCAATCGCATGCAAGCCTTCGGTACGCAGACCTATCGCGCCGAAACGCGGCATCGGATCCGCATGGGCGCCGGCAAGGACGGCCGCATCACGGCGTTCGGACATGAGGCCTGGGAGGTGACGTCACGCCCGGACCCTTATGTCGTCGGCGGCACGTCCGCCACCGCGCGCATGTACGATTACGGCTCCGTTCTGACGCATGTTTCGCTGGTTCATGCCGACCGCAACACGCCTGGCTACATGCGATCGCCGCCGGAGACGCCTTATGTCTACGCGCTGGAAAACGCCATGGACGAAATGGCCGTGGCCGTCGGTATGGATCCTGTCGAGTTTCGTCGCATCAATGAACCGGAGAAGGAGCCGATCGGAGGCAAGCCATTTTCCAGCCGCTCACTCATCAAGTGCTACGACCAGGCGTCCGAGGCCTTTGGCTGGTCGAAGCGCGATCCCAGGGTCGGCTCGATGCGCGACGGCGATTGGCTGGTCGGAATGGGCTGTGCGACGGCAATCTATCCGACTGCCGCCGCACCTTGCGCGGCCCGGGTTCGTCTCACCGCGGATGGCGAGGTTCGGGTCCAGTGCGGCTCCCATGAAATTGGCACCGGCGTTCGCACCATCGCCGGCCAAATGGCGGCCGAAAGGCTGGGGGTCGGCATGGACAAGATCAGCGTGGAGATGGGCGACAGTGCCTTGCCGCCGGCTCCCGTGTCGGGCGGATCGATCTCGACCGCCAGCGTCTGCTCCGCGGTCATGAAAGCCTGCGACGCGATACGCGAAAAACTGTTTGCCGCCGCTGCGGGCAAGGGGGCTCCGCTGGCAGGTTCGGCCAATGCGAAGCTGGATTTGAAGGACGAAGAGGTCGTCACCGAGACCGGCAAGTCCGCCAAGCTGGCCGATGTCTTCAAGGCCATGCAAGTCGGCGCCATCGAAGAATATGCCGAGTTTGCGCCGAAGGGTTCTTCGCCTGAAGCCCTGAGGAAACTCTATGCCGGACAATCGGAGTTTCATGGTGGAGAGAACGACGAAGATTCGGTCAAATATGCGTTTGGCGCCGAGTTCGTCGAAGTGCGCATCAACAGCTATACACGCGAAATCCGGGTGCCGCGCATGGTCGGAGCCTTCGCTGCCGGGCGCATCATGAACACGCGCACCGCGCGCAGCCAGCTGATGGGTGGCATGATCTGGGGCATTGGCCAAGCGTTGCACGAGGCCACCGAAATCGATCAGCGACACGCGCGCTACGTGAATCGCGACCTGCAGGACTATCTCGTGCCGGTCAACGCCGACATCAAACAGGTCGACGTTATCCTGGTCCCCGAAATCGACCACCAGGTCAATCCTGCCGGCGTCAAGGGCTTGGGCGAACTCGGCAATGTCGGAACGGCTGCTGCCGTGGCGAGTGCCGTCTATCATGCCACCGGCAAGCGCATTCGCGATCTGCCGATCAGAATAGATGATTTGATAGGCTGACGATCAAGAGCTCTGGACGGAGCATGGAACTCGTAACCCATAGGAAATTCAAAAACGGCAGGTTGATGCCGTGGGGAAAAGGCACGGTCATCACCGGAGCAAAGGGATTTGTCTACCTCTGCGGCAATACGGCAACCGCCGAAAATTACGATCCTGCCGGAAAGAGAGGAGGGGGCTTCCCTGGCGATGCGGCGGCACAGTGGCGCGCAATTTTGGCGAACATCAAATCAGATCTGGAAGAACTCGGCAGCGCGCTCGACTATCTCATCCGGCTGACCTTCTTCATCAAGGGGCCATTTCCCGATGGCGGCGTTCTAAGTTCACCCAATTTTCGTCTCGACGTACGGGACGAGTTCTTTGCCGAGCATTGCGCGAAGCACTGCAGCTATAACAACCCGCCGCCCTCCGAGGTGATCGGGATTGCAGCGCTTGCGCAAGCCGACATCGATTGTCGCGGTGGCGGCGTTGCCTGACTGAAAAAGTTTTCGCGTGCAGCGATAGCTTAGTTGCCTTGGCTCTCGAGTGTCACTCCGGGGCTGTGGCCGGAGCCGTGTAACGTCGGCGCACAGCGTCAAGCACCCGCTTGCGGCTCTCCTGCGCCGACAGGGTCTTGTCCTCTTCCGCCTCGGCGGTTTCGCGCGCCAGGTCCTTGTCCCTGATCTGCTGTCGAAACCATTTGGAATAGTCGCCGGTGCGCAAGTGAAACTCCCAAGTCTTGTCGTCTATGCCCTCGGCGATCTGAGCGAAGATCATCAGATTGTGAGCCCTGAGGTTCATCGCATTGTCAGGGCCATGGAAATAGAAGCTGCCGGCTTCGTCGAGCTGGCCTTCGGCATATTTCCGGCTGTGCCGCTTGAGTGACTGACGTGGTTCCACCACCTTGACCGTCTTGACTTTCTTGCCCGCCTGCGGCCGCCAGAACAGCACGCGCGCGCCCTTGGGGCTGGGGATGTCCTTTGGCGGCTCAATGCCAGTCTCCTTGCAGAAGACCTTCACCACGTCCTTCGCCTTGGGGCCAAGCGCAATGATGGCTGTCACAAGGCGCAAGGCGTCTGTCGAGATCGCCTCGGGGTGAACGGTGATCAAGATTGTGCCCGGCAATTCCAATGAAAGGACCGCCCGCGTATCGTCGCGCCGCTTGGGCAGAAGATGGTGCGCTTCATCGATGACGAGCCAGTGCGGTCTCGCGGTGCGCCGGCGGAAACTGCTCAGGCCAGGCAGCAGGTCGGCAAAGAAATCCGGCCTCTCGTCGACGCGCAGGGCCAATCCGTTGACGACAATGTTGCTGTCGGCCTTGGCGATCAGATCCAGCACCTGCGCCTTTGTCGGCGCGCTTGAGCCGTCTCCCAGGCGAACGGCGCCTTCGAGGCCGTCATAGTCGCCTTCGGGATCGAAGACGCAGAACTGAAAACCACTTTCGACGAAGCGTTCCGTCAGCGCGGTGGCCAAGGTGGATTTACCAATGCCGGAACTCCCGGCAATGAGGATCGTGTCGCTCGGCGACAGGTAGACATCATCGCCGCCAGACGACCCAAGAACGATGCCGTCATGGCGCTTCGGCACTATCGCGTGATCACGCTTTATCAGCTTTGCGATCAATTGCTCCACGCCCTTGCCGCGGGCGCCACGCATGACCAGGTTGGCTGTATCCTTGACCGCCGGAATTGCATTGTCGACGGCGGCGCTGCAGCCACAGGCTTGCAGGAACGCGTGGTCGTTCTCGGCGTCGCCGACGCCGACGACGTTGTGCGGCGAAAGTCGAAGGTCCTGAAGGGCCGCAGCGAGCCCGGTGGCTTTGTTGATGCCGCTCGGCAGGATCATCACCGCGCCCTTGTTGAAGATGATTTCCAGTTCGAGACCCATCTTCTTGATGATATCGAGCACGGTCGCCTGATGGGGTTCCCAGGTCGCGACGATCGATCGCCCGACCGAAAGCGGCTTGACGCCCTGCCGCTTCAATCTGGCGACGAATTTGGGCTCGGGCGATGGGGCGATCACCCGCTCTTCCTCGCTGGCCGGCGTGTAGATCATCGCGCCATTCTCAGCGACGACCTTGTCGAAGAGGCTAAGCTCGGGAAAGACGCGCTTGAGATCGGGCAGTTCACGCCCGGTGACGAGAACCAGCTTGCGGCCGCTTTTCTTGAACCGCTCAAGCGCGGCGAGCGTCTTCTTGGCGACGATCCCATCATGAGCCAGCGTGCCGTCATAGTCTGCCGCCAATGCAATGAAATACATTCCGCCGACCCTTCTCGTTCCGGTTGCCCTGTGGCTAGAACGTGTGATCGAGACAAAGGCTCCCCACCGACCGGATCGTAGGTGGAGGAGGGGCGGTTCGCCCTCGGAAATCAGGAACTCCTTCGGTGCCGGTACGTTGACCAGACAAGCCGGGAACCGTCCCGGTCTTTGCTGGCGGCGTGCAAACCCCGTCGCCGAAATCCACACCAAGCGCAATGAAAGGTAAGGCCATGGGCTTCTTTTCGAAGGACATCAAGACACTCGACGATCTCTTCGTGCACACGCTGCGCGACATCTATTACGCCGAAAAGCAGATCGAGAAGGCGCTGCCGAAGATGATCGACAAGGCAACCGACCCGCAATTGAAAGCCGGATTTGAAAAACACCTCGACCAGACGAGAGGCCATATCGAGCGCGTCGAACAGGTGTTTGAGTTGCATGGCGTCAAGGCCAAGGAGGTCAACTGTCCGGCAATCGACGGTATTCTCGAGGAGGCCGACGATGTGAGCGGTGACGTCGATGACAAGGAGGTTCTCGACGCGGCGCTGATTGCTTCGGCGCAGGCCGTCGAACACTATGAGATGACCCGCTACGGGACGCTCATCGCCTGGGCCAAGCAACTCGGCCGCACCGACTGCGCCAATGTGCTGGCCAAGAACCTGAGGGAAGAACAGGCGACCGATCGCAAGCTCACCGAAATGGCGGAAAGCAAGATCAACCTGCAGGCAGCCGAATAGGGCTGCAATCCGGCCGGCTGGTAACTCGGCCGGCCGGATTGCTGGCAGGTTTCCACTCCGTCAGCGAGACGGGTCGACGCCCAAGGCCGTTGATTGCTTGCGCAGCGCCTCATCGTCATCCTGCGGCGCATGCCGAGCAGATCCTGCGATTTCCGTGTAGATGCGGTACGCTACACAAGTGAGCGCCACCATGAAAAGCAGACGGCCCATCCATCCTACTCCTTGCTCATGGATTTCATTCCGGCCATCCTCAGTACCCTCCGACGACCGGCAAGATTTCGCCGGTGATGTAGCTCGAGCAATGCGGCGAAGCGAGGAACACATAGGCCGGCGCGAGTTCTTCCGGTTGCGCGGGTCGTTTCATTGGCGTGTCCGCGCCGAATTTCGAGACGTCGTCGGCTTCCTTGTCCGACGGATTGAGCGGCGTCCACACCGGACCCGGTGCGACCGCATTCACCCTTATGCCCTTGCCGATGAGATTGCCCGACAGGGCCCGCGTGAAGGCATGGATGCCGCCCTTGGTCATCGAATAGTCGACCAGTTGTTTTGAACCGTCGATACCGGTTACCGAACCGGTGTTGATGATCGCCGAACCTGGCTTCATGTGCGGCACCGCTTCCTGCGCCATATGAAAATAGCCGTAAAGATTGGTCTTCAGCGTCGTGTCGAAATGTTCTTCGGTCAGCTCGCCGAAATCGCTGGAATGGATCTGGAACGCAGCGTTGTTGACCAGCACGTCGATGCGACCGAATTTTTCAACGGTCTCCATGACCGCCTTGTGGCAGTGGCTGCGTTCGCTGACATCGGCCTTGACCAGGATGCAGCGTCGTCCCTCCTTTTCCACCGCTGATTTGGTCTCTTCAGCATCCTTGTCCTCGGCCAGATAGACGATCGCGACGTCGGCGCCCTCGCGGGCGAACAACACCGCCACCGAGCGGCCGATGCCGGAATCGCCGCCCGTGATGAGTGCTACCTTTTGGTCGAGTTTTTTCGATCCGAGATAGTACGGCGCATCGTACAGCGGCTCCGGCTCTAGCGCCCATTCGTGCCCCGGTTTGGGCTGATGTTGCTCGGGGAAGGGGGGCTCGGGATATTCACGGGCGCCAGCCTGCATGGCGCCTTGCTGCTTCCCACCGCCTTTCGATTTGTCCTTGGCATCGACGCCACGTTGGATATGGCGCTGCTTGGCCGCTTCACCGGCTATTTCCGACTTCATCTGCATGATCGTCTCCTTGGCTTGGAGAGGAAACAACGCATGTCAGGCAAAAAGGTTTGCGCAAAAGATCGACTTGCCGAGAGGATTCCGGCCAGCGTTTGGCAACGCGTAACGACGACATCGCCAGCTGCACCAATTCAGCTGCAATGCAGCCGCGCCAGCCACCGCCGCGATGGGATCGAGCACCGGGGCTTGCCCGCTGCCTGCGCCGCCTTGGCGGCGAGCCAAACGTGATGATGTGGATTGGGAAGCTATTGCGTCAAACTGGCAAAGCAGCGCCATCCGGTCTACTCCGGGCGTAGCCGCCGGAATTCTATCTTGGCGACAGCCCATCGAGCAGGAAGTCGAGGCCTTTTCGGAAGGCGCCATCCCAATCGTTGTCCAACAGCAGACGAGAGCGTTCGATTGTCGGGTAGTGTTCGCTGAGGTGTGTAAGACGCTGCTGTGCGGCTGCCCTGTCTTCTTCCGAGAGGTCGAAGCTTGCCCGGGTGAGGGTGGCGCCCATCACATAATTCCAGAGCGACCATATCGCGGCGTTCAGATTCGCGTCGGCAACACCGGCTCTGGACAAGGTCTTGCTCAACATTTCCAGGCGGCTGAGAATGTTCGGGCCGAGCGCCCGGCGCGGCAACAGCGATGCCGACCAAGGATGGCGCAACATTCTGGCGCGCCAGTCTTCGAGCATATGAACGACGTCTCCACGCCAGTCCGGAGACTCACCTGTTTCAGGCGATCCGCGATGTTCGAGCACCGAATCGAGTGCTAGATCAAAGACATCCTCCTTGTTGTCAACGTGCCAATACAGGCTCATCACACCCGAGCCGAGGCGATCGGCCAGCCGACGCATTGTCAATCCGTCTATGCCCTGGGCGTCCAGCAGTTCCACGGCGATCGCCACGATACGCTCTCGAGACAGCGGCGGCTCGCTGCTCGCCTCCTGGATGGGTTGAAGCTTTGTCCGTTGCGATCGTTTGCTGGCACTGCGGGGTTTGGCTGCCATCTGTCTTCCTTGCTGGCCGAACGTCGATTTTGGCAGGCACCGTCAGGAATGTCGACGCTGATCGCTTGACTAGTACGATGTACCATACGATGACTCGTACATCGCACGATTCATCGTATGAGCGATCTGGTTTAAAGTTCATGCCGGCGGCGAGTGCGTTATTCGCAGTCAGCAGAGCCAGGAGAAATCATGTCACGCGCAATCAAGCATCTGCTTATCGGAGGGCTAATCATCATGACCATTGCAGTTCCCACTGCGTCGCCGGCGAACGAGTTCAAGCTGACCATCATCAATCCACAGACGCTCTACGACCCGTCGCCGAATGGCTACAGCACCGCCGTGATCGCACCGCGCGGAGCTCGGATTGCCTACATTTCCGGGCAGGGCGGCCAAGACAGCACAGGAGCCTTGTCACCCGATTTCGCCGTCCAGGTTAAGCAGGCCTACGCAAATTTGCATGCGGCGCTCGGGGGCATCGGCGCCAAGCCGGATCAGGTGGCGAAGCTCACGGTCTTCGTGGTCGACCACGACATGTCCAAGCTCGATGTGTTAACCAGGAACGTCAAGGACATGTTCGGCGAGGCGTTGCCGGCGCAGACACTGGTTCCCGTTCCCAAGCTTGCAATCGACCCCATGCTTTTCGAGGTGGAAGCCACCGTTATTCTGGAATAGGGAGCCTGATCGCCCCAACTGACATGGGGTCGAGCACGCCGCCGACAGCCGCGCGTTGGAACCACCAATTCATTTTGGCTCCCACGAAGCAAAGCCGTCACGACGCATACACTCTATTGCTATTGCCGCCGCATCCAAAAGTCGCATAAGATAGATTATGGAACTAACGCATCGGTCAAGAACTGGAAGCCGCACCTTTCCTTACGAGGCCAGCCGCGTTGGACGCTTGTGGCTGATGCGCGATGCCGAGCGCAAGAATCTTCGTGACTACCGCGGCGAAGAATGGGTCGTCCATGACGTCGCCGCTCAAGAAGCCGATGCCGTCGTGCGGCAGCATGCACGGCCGGGCTTTGCCATTTCCGTTGTGATCGCGAACGAGGATCCGGACGGGCCGACACGAACCGCCTACAAAGCTCTCGGCTACCGGCTGCTTCGGACCGAAGGTTTTTTCGTCCACCGGTTGCGCCGGATTCCGAGCCCGCCAGCGGTTGCGGTTGCTTCGGTCGAACGCGTGCAGACAGCCGAACGGGCGGCGGCGCAGTTGGGAAAGATCATCCGCAGACAGCCGATCCCGGATCATTTGCTCGGCGACAGCGCGCCGTTGCGCCAGTATGTGGCAGTCGATGGCGCCGATATCGTTGGGCGCGTGCGCAGCTTGGATGCCGTGGAAGCCACGTGGTGTTCGAGCATGTATGTCGAGCCTTCGCACCGGCGTCGCGGCATTGGCCAGGCTTTGATGTCGAAAATGTTGCACGACGATCGGGCGCGTGGGTCGAGGTGCTCGGTGCTGGCTGCAACCCACGCCGGGGCTCTGCTTTATCCCCGGATGGGCTACGAACGGATCGGAACGCTGCTGATATTCGCACCAATGAACCGAAAGCCTGTATGAAAGTCTATTCGCATCACGCTGATTCGTAAGGGATTTCAATCGCCATCCCATCATAGGCCGGCTCGACGTTGGCGGGTGTCTCGGCCATCACCGTGGCGTAGTCGAGCGGCACGTGCATATGTGTCAACACCGCATGTATCGGCGCCAGCCGCTCGATCCATTCAAGCGCTTCGCCAAGGGACAGGTGACTGGGATGCGTCCGGTACTGCAGCGCGTCGATGATCAGCACATCGAGGTCGCGCAGCCGTTCGGCGGTGGGTTCCGGAAAGTCGCTGATGTCGGGACAATAGGCGAGACCGCCAATGCGGAAACCGAGCGATACGATGTCGCCGTGGATCTGCGGCAGCGGCTCAAGGGTGAGGGTACCCCCCTCTCCTTCGATGACCACCGGCCTAGTGTGGTCGATGAGATGCGGCCTGACGATCGGCGGATAGGAACTGCCTTGCGGCGTCTCGAAACAGTATCCGAACGCTTCCCGCAACCGAAGCATCGTCGCCCTGTCGGCATGGACGTCGATCAGTTGGCGCTGATCGAGAACGAAACCGCGCAGATCGTCGATGCCATGGATGTGGTCGGCATGCGGGTGGGTATAGACGACCGCATCGACACGTTTAACGCCGGCCAGCAGCATCTGCTGCCGAAAATCCGGCCCCGTGTCGATGACGACAGTCGTGCGGCTGCCGTTCGCCGCGATCCGCTCGACGAGTGCGGCGGCACGCGTGCGCCGGTTCTTGGGGTTGTCGGGGTCGCAATTGCCCCAGTCGCCGGTGATGCGCGGCGTACCTGGGGACGAGCCGCAGCCGAGAATGGTGAGGCGCAGCCGGTCGGTCATCGTTCAGGCACTTTGCTCTACAGGCCGCGGCATCTTGCCGAACAGCCGGAAGAAATTATCCGTCGTCAGATCAGCGATTTCAGCTTCGCTGACGCCGATGGTTTCGGCCAGCACCTTGGCCGTGTGCGCGACATAGGCGGGCTCGTTGCGTTTGCCGCGAAACGGCACGGGCGCCAGATAGGGCGCGTCGGTTTCGACCAGCAGCCGGTCATGCGGCACATCGGCGGCAATGGCGCGCAACTCAGCTGAATTCTTGAAGGTGAGGATACCCGAGAACGACACGTAGCCGCCGAGAGCGACGCCAATTTCGGCGAGCCGATGTCCGGAAGAAAAGCAATGCAGGATGAAGGGGAAGGCGCCCTTCCCCGTTTCGGCCTTGAGGATCGCTGCCATGTCGTCGTCGGCGTCGCGCGAATGGATGACCAGCGGTAGGCCGGTCTCGCGCGCGGCTGATATGTGGGTGCGAAAGCCTTGCGCCTGCGCATCGCGGGGCGCTTTGTCGTAGAAGTAGTCCAGCCCGGCCTCGCCGATGGCCACCACTTTCGGGTGCGCGGATAGCCGCACAAGCTCCTCGACCGTGATATCCAGCTCTTCGGCCGCATTGTGCGGATGAGTGCCGACAGAGCAATAGACTTCGTCGAAAGTTTCAGCGATCTCAAGTACTTGCGGAAACCGCCTCACGCGTGTCGAGATCGTCACCATACGGTCGATTCCGGCGGCTAACGCGCGGGCGACGATGGCCGCCCGCTCCTCGGCGAAGTCGGGAAAGTCGAGATGGCAGTGACTGTCGACGAGCATCAGACGTTCGCGTCCGGCTGTTCGACATAACGTGGAAACACCCCTTCCGGTACGGGCAACGCAGTGCCGGGCACCAGCGCATGGTCAGCATGGACATGCGCGAAAGCGCGGCTCTCCGCCGGCACCGCCAACAGGTCGAGCAGTTTCGCGGCCGATCCCGGAGTGAAGGGTTGACACAGCACCGCCACGCGGCGCACGACTTCGGCGGTCGTCCACAGCACCGTTTCCATGCGCGCAGGGTTGGTCTTTTTCAACGCCCATGGTGCCTCGCCGGCAAAGTAGCGATCGGCTTCCGCCACCACGCCGAAGATCGCCGCCAGCGCCAGATGGATGCCCTGCTCGGCCATCGCCTTGCGCGCGATGTCGAGAGCGGCGACGGCCTGATCCAGGATTGCTCTGTCTGCATCCGTCAGGTCGCCGCGCTGCGGCACCACGCCGCCGCAGTTCTTGGCGATCATCGACAGCGAGCGTTGCGCAAGGTTGCCGAGGCCGTTGGCAAGATCGGCATTGGTGCGGTTGACGATCGCGTCATGGCTGTAGCTGCCGTCGTTGCCGAAGGGCACCTCGCGCAGGAAGAAGTAGCGCACCTGGTCGAGGCCGTAGTGCTCGACCATCGCGAATGGATCCACGACGTTGCCAACCGATTTCGACATCTTCTCGCCGCGGTTGAACAGGAAGCCATGCGCGAAAACGCGGCTCGGCAACTCAATGCCCGCCGACATCAGAAATGCCGGCCAATAGACCGCATGGAAGCGGACAATGTCCTTGCCGATGATGTGCGTGGCCGGCCAATAGCGCCATTGCTCGGCCTTTGTGTCGGGATAGCCGGCGGCGGTGATGTAGTTGGTCAACGCGTCGACCCAGACATACATCACATGTTTGTCGTCGCCGGGCACCGGCACGCCCCATTTGAAGGTGGTGCGCGAGATCGACAGATCCTTCAGCCCGGACTTGACGAAGCTGAGCACCTCGTTGCGGCGCTCGGTGGGACCGATAAAGTCTGGCTGGCTCTCATAAAGGGCCAGCAATTTTTCCTGATAGGCGGAAAGCCGAAAGAAATAGCTTTCTTCCTCGTTCCATTCGACGGGCGAGCCGAGCGGTTCGCGACGCACGCCATCCTCGCCGAGCGTCGTCTCGCTCTCGTCGAAATAGGCTTCCTGGCGCACCGAATACCAACCGCTATAACGGTCGAGATAGATGTCGCCATTGGCGGCCATCGCCTTCCAGATCGCCTGACAGGATTCGTAGTGGCGCGGTTCCGTCGTGCGGATGTAGTCGTCGTTCGAGCCACCCATCGCCTCGCTCATCGCGCGGAAAATCGCCGAATTGCGGTCGGCCAGCGCCAGCGGCGTTATGCCTTCCTTCTCGGCCGTTTGCTGCATCTTCAGGCCGTGTTCGTCGGTACCGGTCAGGAAGAAGACGTCCTTGCCGTCCAGGCGCTGGAAGCGTGCCAGGGCGTCGGTTGCAATGACCGTATAGGCGTGGCCGATATGCGGCTTGCCGTTCGGATAAAAGATCGGGGTGGTGATGTAGAACTTGTCGCGTGACATGAAGGAACCGTCATGAATGTCTGAATGGAAAGGCGTCGGTGGATATCGTATCGAGGCAGCATTTGCCATCCCGATCCAGGAAACCCAGTCACATTCGCATTGCAGAATTCAGGCGGTCGATCATGATCAGGGCGTGCTGCTTCTTGTCGAGATTGTAGGTATCGGTCTCAGATATAGCGTCCAGCGCCTCATGCCAAGTGTCGGACAACGTTTTGGCCCGTGCGAGATCGCCCGCCAGTGCTGCCTGACTTGCCGCGTCCGACAACAGGTCCAGCGCCCGGCGGTTGAAGATATCGAACTGGATCGCCTGATCGCGGCCAGCCACGGCTTCGGCGAGGCGAAACGCGCCGCCGACATCGCTCTTTCTGCCCGTGACCAGAGCGTCCAGCGTGGAGGCGATCTCCAGCCCGCCATACTGCGTCAGCAGGATGGCGTTGCGGGCGCTGCCCCCTGCCCGCCCGACCAGTGCCGCGCGAGCCGCCGGATCGTCAGGCGGCGCGAGCTCGGTCGTTTCCAGCACCGTCATCAGGTCGTCGGCGTCGAGCGGGTTCAATCGCACCACCTGACAGCGCGACCGGATCGTCGGCAGCAGGCTGCCCGGCGCGTGGACAATCAGGATGAACAGAGTCCGTGCCGGCGGCTCTTCAAGATTTTTCAGCAACGCATTGGCCGCATTGGTGTTCATGTCATCGGCGGGGTCGACGATGACGACCCGATAGCTGCCGTCGTGCGAGGTCAGCGACAGGAAGCGGCTGACCTTGCGTATCTCATCGACGGTGACGACTGTCTTGAAACTCTTGGTCTTGTCGTTCAGCGGCCGGGTCAGATGCAGCACGGAAGGATGCGCCCCGGTGGCGATCTGGCGAAACAGCGACGAAGCCGGATCGGGAGCGGCAAGGCTTTCCGGCGCCTGCGCAAAATCCGGGTGCTTCAGCAGATGATGCGCAAGGTGGAAGGCGAGCGTCGCCTTGCCGATGCCGACCGGTCCGGAGAAGATCAGCGCATGCGGCAGCTTGCCCGCACGATAAGCGGCGGTGAGCACGCCTGCAGCCTGGCCGTGCCCGACCAGAAGGGGCGTTTCGGCGGGCTCCGGCACGCCGTCCAACGTGTCGTGCTGTTCGGGTGCGATGCGTTCGAAGATCATGCCGGCGTTGCCTGCCTGTCGCGTGCCGGCGTTCTCGCCGCCAGTGCCGCGAACACCGCCGCGGTGACGACGTTCTCGACCGCGTCGGGCTCGGCGGCTGCGTCGACGACGATGCAGCGCTCCGGCTCGGCCTTGGCGATCGCCAGAAACGCCTCGCGGCGGGCCTGATGGATCGCCAGCGTCTCCTTTTCGAAGCGGTCGGCGACTGCCTCGGTGCCGCGCCGCAGCGTTGCGCGCCTCAGGCCTTCCGCCGGATCGATGTCGAAGATCAGCGTCATGTCCGGCATCAAGCCGTTGATGGCGACCTGCTCCAGCGCATCCATGAACGCCGAATCGATGCCGCCGGTGACGCCCTGGTAGACGCGCGAGGAATCGAGGAAGCGGTCGCAAAGCACGATGGAACCACGCTCGACCGCCGGCCGGATGAGCTGCTCGACATGATCGGATCGCGCGGCGGCGAAAAGCAGCGCTTCCATCTTCGGTCCGAACGGTTCGGCCGCGCCCGAAAGCAGCACATGCCTGACGGCTTCGGCACCCGGCGAGCCGCCGGGTTCGCGGGTAAGCAGCACATCGTATTTCTTGGCGCGCATCTTCCTGGCCAGCCGCTCGATCTGCGTCGACTTGCCTGCCCCCTCGCCGCCTTCGAAGGTGATGAAAAAACCGCGTGCCAACCGAGAGGCCTTCTTGTCCATGGCTGAATGGGATTGTAGCGCTCTAGATAGTCCGCGTTCGGCCAAACGTCCATGCCGTCAATTTTGCCCTTATGCATGTCGTTCCCCAAAACCATGGCCAGATTTGAGCGACATGCCTTAGCGCAGCCAGCCGACCGCCAGTTCTTTGGCGGCATCGAGGGCGCGCTGCGGCAGCGTGCCCACGCCGATCGATTCGGCGGCGAAAAGCGGTGTCTCCTGGCTGAGCGTATCGCCGATCCAGACGCGCAGCGCGCCCACCGGCTGCCCCTCCTCCACCGGTGCTGCAATCGGGCCGTCATAGACTATCCTGGCCGTCAGCTTGTCGCGGTTGGTGATCGGCAGGAAGATGTCGATCGGGCCCTTGGCCTTCAGCATCACCCCGGGCTTGGCGCCGCCAAAAACCTGGGCTTCTCCAACCACCTCGTCCCTGGCGAAGATTTCGGTCTTCTCGAACGAGCGGACACCCCAGTCGAGCAGCTTTCTCGCCTCTTCGGCACGCTCCTTGTCCGAGGCCAACCCGCTCATCGCCGCGATCACCCGTGTGCCGTTGTGACTGACCGTACCGACGATGCCGAAGCCGGCTGCCTCGCTCGCACCGACCGCCAGGCCGTCGGCGCCGATGTCCATCGCCAGCAGCGGATTGCGGTTCCTCTGCGAAATCTTGTTCCAGGTAAAATCCTTCTGGCCGTAATAGCGGTAGAAATCCGGATAATCGCGCCACAGGTGCAGGGCGAGCTGCGCCAGCTCGCGCATGGTCGTCTGTTGGCCATCCGCCGGCAGGCCGGTCGAATTGACGAAAGTCGACGTCTTGAGGCCGATCTGGCGGGCCCGTTCGGTCATCTGCGCGGCAAAATTGTCCTCGGATCCCGACATGCCTTCGGCGATGACGATGCAGCCGTCATTGGCCGCCTGCACGGTCACGCCCTGAATCAGGTCTTCGAGCCGGATCGACGACTTGAGCTTGGCGAACATCGTCGATGTTCCCGAAGGCGCGCCACCCTTGCGCCAGGCGTTTTCGCTGACAACGAACGTATCGTCGAGCTTCAGTCGACCGGACTTGATGGCGTTGAAAACCACTTCCATGGTCATCAGCTTGGCCATCGAGGCCGGCGGTATCGGCTTGTCGGCATCCTTGGAAAACAGCACCGTCCCGGTCTCGGCGTCGATCATGAAGGCCTGTGCGGCCTTGGTCTCGAACAGCTGCGCACCGGCCGGAGCCTGGAAAAACAGCAGCAGGCCAAAAACCAGAAGCCCAGCGAGCGGGAGCAAGCGCAATTGCATGATGTTCGACCCGTTGGCCGGCACCGCCGGCAAGCCCGCGAAAAGTATCGGGCTTTTTGCACGGCGGATCAACCGCGTCGCTGAAATCCAGCCTGGCTTGCGCTCAGTTGCGCACAGCCAGTGCATCGGGCGCGCCATGCGACCAGGCAGCCTGCAACATCTCGTCCAGATTGCGGTGGCCATCGGGATAGAGATTGACCGAATACCAATCCTCGCCGTCGAGTTCCGAACGCTGGATCTCGATCTTGCCGAAGGCGGCAAGCTGAGCGGCAATACGCTTGGCTTCTCCGGCATCCTCGAACGAACCGGCAGCAACGTAGTCGGTGGACGGACCGGCCGGTGGCGGCTGCCGCTTCCACGATTGGAGCACGTCGGCCGGCGACATGCCGTCGCCACCCATTGCGGCGAAGGCATTTGAGGCGCGTTCGACCCGCTCGTCGGCATAGGACAGCGAGGCCACGGCAAACGGTGATTGCGGCGGCAGATTGATCTGCGGGCGCTCCGGCACGATCGGGCCGAAATCCGGAAGCGCCAGATCGCCATAGGCCGAGGACTGCGTCGACATGACCGGCTGGACAGCGCCGGAATCGGTCAACTGGCCCGGAAACGGCACGGCGGCGGCGCCCGCAGGCAGGCTTGGCGACGGCCCGTTCATGGCGACCATGACGCCGGTCGGCAGTCCATCCGACGGGTCTGGCGCCCTGTTGCCGGGATGGTAGGAAGCCATCAGATACTGGTCGTCATCGCCGTCGAGCGGCGCGCGGCCGACATATTCGACCTTCACCTGAGCGGTGCCGGTGTTGGCATAGTCAAGCATCTGGGCAGCGCGCTCCGAGACATCGATGATGCGGCCTTCGTGATATGGGCCGCGATCGTTGACGCGAACGATGACCGAACTGCCGGTCTTGAGATTGGTGACGCGGGCATAGCTCGGCAGCGGCATGGTCGGGTGCGCCGCCGTTAGATGGGTCATGTCGTAGACTTCGCCATTGGCGGTAAGCCGGCCATGGAAGGCGTCGCCATACCAGGAGGCCAGGCCGACCTTGGCGTAGCGCTTGTCTTCCCGGGGGTAATACCACTTGCCGCGGACCTGATAGGGTTTGCCGAGCTGATCCCTGCCGCCGCCACGTTGGATGCGCCCATTCTGGGAGATCACACGCGGGCTTGCCTTCACGCCATATTCGGATTCGGCGAAATATTCCTTGGAGCGGGTCTTCTTGTAGACCATCGCTTTCGGCTCGGGCTGCGACGCACAAGCCGCCAGCAAGGCGGCCGACATGGCGAACAACGCGACTGCAGCAGCGCGACGAAGACGCGGTTGCGTCACAGCCTGCATTTTCCTGATGTCCCCTTCAGTCTTGACCTAGACGTCGTGTCCAACCGTCGAAGAAGCCGAAACACTCACCCGACCAATACAACGACGCCTTTGAACCCCGATCCTTTGTGCGCAGGAATTGCTTATCACGGTATTAACCGATTGTGGCTGCAACCGGGCAAGATTGTGGCGTCTCCACCGTGAAAGCCTTCTGAAAAGTAACGGTTTTCGTGCTTCCACGCGAGAGATGTGATGCCCTCTGCCACAGAGAGCCTGGCTTCGCTCCTGCCGCCCATGCCTGCCGTTGACCAAGCTTTGACGGGCAGCGGACCGACCGTCGGAACAAAGAAATGCGCCGCTAGTTTCTTCCGCAGGGCACTCGAACAGAAGGACGAGGATGATGAAAATGGCTTCATTGACAATCGCGATCGCAATGTCACTTTCTGCCGGGTCTGCGATCGCCGCATGCCCGGACAAGTCGGCTTCCAACGCAGGGACGGATTCCGAACAGACCGCCGGTATTTCGAAAGATGGAACTCATGCGCCTTTAGAGACCCCAAAAGCGTCGGATAGCGCGGGCAAGCCAGCCGCCAAGGATGGCGCCACGATGCCGTTGGCGGGCGCCGAAGGCGGCGGCGACAAGAATCTTGCAACCTCGCAGCAGGACATTGAGGCGCAGCAGCATGGTGATAAGGCCGCGGCGGCAAAGGCGGACGAAAGCTGCAAAGACTGAGGAACACGCAGGCCGGAGCCGATTTGCAGCTTCGGCCTTCCTCACGAGCAGCTGTTCCCTTGGCGAACTGAATTTTTTGGGGAAATGCCGCAGCTCTCCCAAGAGGTTGACCTATAGGGATTAACCCGCCCCGCCCGGTTGCAAGGATGGTTCTGGCGATAGCTGGACTGCGCCCTTGCCTGGGGCGCTGCATGGAAGCACTGCAGCGCCTCACAATCTCGGGCAACGCCCGCGGCGGGCTTCTTCTTCATGCACCATTGGACCGCGATGGTCCCGGTGCTCGATCCCGACAAGCTCAGAGTCTGCCCAGGACAGCAGGAAGCGACGCAGCGGTGGTTGACGCAGCCCTCAATGCCGCTTTACAGGAATGAGGCGTGAACCAGCCGGGAGCGCCTTCGGTGCCAATCCGGTGCTAACAGGCCAAACGGGTTGGCCCCCGCGCTACCCAAGTGGTTGAAAAATCACGATGGAGGAATGGCCGAGCGGTTTAAGGCACCGGTCTTGAAAACCGGCGTGGGTGCAAGCTCACCGTGGGTTCGAATCCCACTTCCTCCGCCAACTGGCGCCCCTGCAACCCACCTTTTTAGCATTTTGAACCTCCTATTGACCTTGCTCGCGCAACATGCCCCTTATTATGTGTAACAATCTGTGTAACGCCAGGGGATGGAATGGCGCGGAAAGATCCGCCAAAGGCGCATAAGCGCGACGGCACCTGGTACCTCGTTCGCCGTGTTCCGAAGGAATTCGCCGAGCTCGATCGCCGCGTCCTGGTCCGCATCAGCACCGACATTCCGATCGTAAACGATCCCCGTGGCATTCGTGCCAAGGAAGTAGTGCAGCGCCTCCACGTCGAGCTCGATGCGTATTGGGGAGGGCTTCGCGACGGTCAATCTGGCGAAGCTCGCTTGCGTTTCGAGGCGGCCCAGCAGCGGGCGAAAGCCCTGAGGCTGGTCTATCAGACGAATGCCGAGCTCGCTGAAGGCGCGCGCGATGATATTGTCGACCGCATTAGACTGCTCCTCGACAGGAACGTCATTGAGGACGAGCGGGAGGTGGCGGCCGCCCTGGGTGGTGAGGAGCGGCCGGCGATCCGCCTCACGGGGCTGGTTGCAGAATTCGAGAAGATCGAGGCCCAAAGCCTCAATGCCATGTCCCCGAACCAGCTCCGAAAGTGGCGCAATCCGAAAAAGCGCGCCGTTGGCAACCTTATCGAGGTTGTGGGCGACATGAACATAGCCGCCCTCACCCGGAGCCACGCCATACAATTTCGCGAGTGGTGGCAGAAACGCATACGCGTGGAAAGTCTCGACATCGGCACCGCAAACAAGGACATCGGCCACGTGTCGAAGATGCTGACCACTGTCGACATGGCACATCAGCTGAATTTGCCGCCGGTGTTCAAGAAATTGCGGCTATCGGGACAGGTCGCGGTCCAACGAGCGGCTTTCGAAGCGGCTTTCGTCCAAGACAAGATCCTTGCCGACCGCGCGCTGGCGGAACTCAACGAGGAGGCCCGTCACCTTGTGCTGCTGATAGCGGACACCGGCATGCGTTTGTCGGAGGCGGCGAACCTTCTGCCGCACCGCATCTTGCTAGATCACGCGGTGCCACATGTGCAGGTGAGGCCCGATGGACGCGTGTTGAAGACAGACCACTCCCTGCGCGACATTCCGCTCGTGGGTTGCGCGCTCGCCGTAATGAAGCTCCACCCCAAAGGGTTTCCGCGCTATCTCGACAAGGCCGACTCGCTCTCTGCCTTGGTCAACAAGTTTCTTGACAATGCGAATCTCCTGCCGACTGATGACCACTCTCTCTACAGCCTGCGGCACACATACGAGGATCGGCTGACGGCCGTGGAGGCGCCCGAAAAGGTCGTGGCCATGCTGATGGGCCACAAATGGCATCGGCCAAAATACGGTTCTGGCCCGACGCTCGAGCAAAAGCAGTTCTGGCTGAAGAAGATCGCGTTCAAACCGCCGGCGCATCTTTGACCTCCCGCGCATCATTGCGGTGAGGACCGCCGCGTTATCATCGTGGCGCGCTTGAGCTCGACGGCGCGCTCCAGATGCTCGAACAACGGCACGTATGCGCTCTCAGGGGTACAGTCACGCTTGTATATGCGGTGCTCTCCGATTAATGGCCGTGAGCCGAGAACAAATCCGAGAGGCCGAAGGATGTATGGCGATGTCGTTAGGGGAGAACTCAATCTCCAGCCTTCGGCCCTCATCCGCTCCGAAGCTGAGTACATCCTCGACTTCCGTGATGCTGACGCCCTCTGAGCTCGACTTGCTTCGGCAACAGTCGAAAGAGACGGGCGACTTCGCGCGAAAAGCCTTCGAGGGTCTACGCCCCAAGGCAGCGAAATCGGCCTATGCGGCTGGGGTGCCGTCGACGGTGACACCGAGCAGACGCGCCTGAGTTTGGAGCGACCGGACGGACACCGCCGGCGGCTACTACACGCCTAGAGACGCAATCGTACCGCGCTGGACAGCGGCCGGCCCAATGCGGCCTACCACGAGGCGTTCCACCGCCTGCAGGCGCTGTTTCTCACCGATGCCGAGCCTCGGCTAAGATTTCTACGACGCTGGACGGGATCGAAGCGGCCCGTGCTTTTGCCAGCTCTGGAGAGCCACCATTTTTACGTTTACCTGCTTACGTCTCCGTACCAGACCAGTGGGGGCTGCTGTCAGCTCCCCGATGCTCATGCCATTGCAGAGAGCCGCCTAAATGAAAAACAGCTGTCATTGGCTCGAACTGTCCTTATCGAAGATCGTTTTGTCATCTACGATCCAAAGACTGAAGAATATTTCATTATCGACTGGTTCAAAGATAACCCGCCGATGGGTGAAAAACATCGGCTTGGCGTGATAATGCAAATCGACAAGATTGTAAGCAAGCGAGTTCGTGGAGCGGCGCTATTCGAGCTTGAGCGGCTTTGCCCAGTAAAGCTCAAAGATGAATCAGAGGTACTCCCATTCAAATCGGGTATTCATAATACCGCAATCGTCCGAAATGCTGGGTCTTTGAAACGCTCTCAGTGAGCCATCCTATCGAGACCCTGTCGCTGCCCTACCCTATCGATACCTTATCCATACCCCATCGATACCCTATTGATACCCTATCGACACAGAGACAGAGATAGAGACCATACAAGACGGAAATCCAACGAAACAAAAAATCTTACCTAAACCATTTTGAAAAATGTTTGCCGCGAGCGGCGAAGCTACCCTGTTCCGCGTTGGAGCGAAGGATCGAACATGGAGGACAGAACCAGTTGGCCCAAGACTACACCGAGACATGCGAAGCTAAAACTAGGAGGGGGACGGAATGCAGAAACGCAGCTGTGCCTGGAAAGCTCAGATGTCGGTTTCATGGTGGGCTGAGTACAGGCCCCACATCCCAAGGAGGAAAGGATAGGATAGCCGAAGCGCAGCGGTATCGTTGGGAGAGGTGGAGAGCTGCGGCTGATTCCTAGCAAATTGGCTTGGCAATCGTCGGCGCTCAACGAATGACTTGACTCCTCAACGGACATATTCGGACGGGTTTGAATGGGTCAACAATCCGCTTGAATGAATCAAGATGCAAACGGTGCCACTCCATGGGGTGTTACGATTATGTTGACTTTTGTTGACCTGAAAATCGTTTCGGTGAACGGGTTTCCAGGCACATGCTGAAGCGCACGTAGTGGCCAGGGGGCATTGAGGCGCGTGAGGCTTGCCCGGCGCAGCCAGAGCAAACCAGGCTC
Organism: Mesorhizobium sp. M0243; assembly: GCF_040321775.1. Classification (NCBI taxonomy): domain Bacteria; kingdom Pseudomonadati; phylum Pseudomonadota; class Alphaproteobacteria; order Hyphomicrobiales; family Phyllobacteriaceae; genus Mesorhizobium; species Mesorhizobium sp. M0243. The sequence continues at coordinate 150,352 of NZ_JAMYSF010000013.1, forward strand.
ACGGACGTTTTGCACGGCAGACCAGGTCTCAATCATCTGCTGCTTTCGCGCGCTATGCCTTTGAATTGACCAACGATGGGGTTGGGGGTCAAAGCGAGATGGATCCCAAGCGCGGCCTTAGGGCCTCATAGAACTATCACCCTCATCTTTGTTGGGGTTTTGGCCAACTAAGCGAAGATCGGGCTAGGCCGAAGACGGCCGATCGAGGTCGACTCGCGCGACGGCGTAGGCGTCAAGCGAGATGAATTGGTCATCCAGCGGTCTTGCGGAAATTTCCATGAAGTTGGGATCGGTTGCCGCCTGCTCGAACTGCTCGGCGCCGAGAAGAGCAATACGGGCGCTGCTCGGCGCATCCGAAAGCCGCACAGATTGCGTCTTGGCGGTGAGGTTAGCGACCCACAGGGTCACGCCCCGATCGTTTTCAGCTGCGATCGTCACAACGCCGTCAGCGCCGAAAGTTCCTACGGACAGCAAGGTGGCTCCGCCGAGCTTTGAGAGACCAGCCAAGACATGGAAAGCGGGATAGACCGTTCGGGAATCCTGCTGGTCAAACCATGGCTGCACGAAATCAGCCTTCCTATGGATTTGGCCAAATGGACCGGTGAAGTCACCGAAGACGACGGCCTCGATGCCCTCGCGAGCGCATGCGGCGAAATAGCCGACGATCCAGGCCGCATTGAACAGCCCGCGCTGACGAGGATCGATGCGCGATAGGCAGACGCGACCATTCGCTTCGTTCTGCGCCGTGGAGGCACCGTAAGGGTTCTCGCGGCAGCCGAGCTGACTGGGACCCACACGCAGCGGCAATTCGCCCATGAAGGAACGGGCAGAGCGGATCAGGTGGGGAATGGCCTCAAGCGTCTCCATCACTGACACATCGTCGGCAGCGTGCACGCTTGGACAGGTGGTAAAGGTCGCGTAGTCGAGCGCCTCGCTTGGCGGGCGCTTGCGATTGAGCTCGGTGAAGTACGCGGCCATGCCGCCGCCGACCGGTACACCCGGGAAAGCCCGGCGCGCTGCCGAGTAGCTTTCCTGGAAGCTCGGCATGGCCGGCCATGCTGCTCCCGGCTGTACCGATTTCATGTCCTGCGCCGGAAAGACGCAGATAGCTTCTAGATTGAGGCCGAGGCGACGGACAGCATCCGCGACCGGCTTCAACTCGCCGAAGGGATCCAGCGTTCCCCTGGTTATGATCTCCAGCACGACGCTTGCACCAATCAACCGGGTCAGCGCTGCGTACCGTTCAAGTTCATCGTGGCCGTGCCCGAGACGGAGATCGACCTGGCAGGCTATCCACTGCGGAGCCAATTGCCGAATTAGATCGGAGTTTCCAAGGGCGTGCCTGGCCTCGTCGGCGGCGACGCCGACGCCAATGCGAGGCACTCGGCCGGCCGGTCCGCCAATCGTCACTTTGATCGGCGGGTCAGGATTTTCAGACATCGGCGCAAGAAGCGTCCCCGACATATGCAGCCGGACGGCCTGGGTGAATTTCTGGCCCTTGGGCAGTCTGTAGGGCCACGGGCGACGCAAGGGACGAACATAGGTTTTATAGGATGCGTCAGACCAATTGCGTTGATCCTCCATCTCAAAGGCATCACCATCCATGGTGCAGGTGGCCCAGATCCCAGGCGCGATCTCATGTGACAACGCGCGCACGTCGGTGAACGGACATTCCGGATCAATAAAGTCCGGAAAATGCGAAAGCCTTTCGAGACCATCTTGATGCAGGACCCGCACCGGCTTGCCGGCCAAATCTGCTATGGGATGCAGCACGACGAAGCCGGTCCGGTTGGTCAAAAGGTCGGTCTCAGGCTCTGCTTCTGTCACAAACGACAGCGCACCATCGCTACTGCCCGAGACGCGTGCCCGGTAAACCAGGCGGCCGGATGTTGCGGCACATGTTGCACGGTATTCAATGGCGAACGCATCCGGCCTCTCGTCGATCCGCAGATCATCGAGAACGGGGGTACATGTTCCCCAGTTTTCGTCCCGTACAAGAAACGAGATTCCGCGCAAGATCTCGATCGTCCCGATGCGGATGTAGCGCAACGCCCCATTGTCGAACGCGACCGACAAGGATCCGGCGCGCAGTGTGCGCAGCGGTGCCTCGTGCTGTTCGGTGCCACATAAGCGGACTGCCAGGGAAGCTGTCGAGGTCAAATTGCCCGCTCCGTCGTGGCGTCGAAGATCGAGGCCCGGTTCATGTTGATGTCGATCGCAAGCTTCTCGCCCGGACGGCTGACGTCGTGCGCCTGCAGCTCAGCCATCACCGGCGCGCCAGCCAGTCGGAATGTCGCGTAGCTGCGCGAGCCGGTCGGCTGCAGCAGGTCGATCGTTGCCTCATAGCGAAACGTGCCCTGCTCCGGTGTGGCAGTGTGCGCCCGAGTGAGATGTTCTGGCCTCAACCCGAGCAGCACCTGCTGTCCGTCTGCGACGCCCTTCAGCCCCCTGCCCGGCGCTAAGGGCAGCAGCGCGTCCGCGAGCCGGATGGCGGCGGCGCTTCCGTCCAAGGCAAGGTTGCCTGGCAGGAAGCTCATCCGCGGCGAACCCAGAAACCCAGCGACGAAGGTTGAGGCCGGGTGCTCGAACAACTCGAGTGGCGCGCCCTGCTGCTCTATCAACCCGTCGCGCATCAGCACGATGCGGTCAGCCAACGTCATCGCTTCGATCTGGTCATGGGTGACGTAGATCATCGTTGTGGCAATGTCCTGGTGAAGGCGTTTGATTTCGCCGCGCATTTCGTCGCGAAGCTGTGCGTCGAGATTGGACAGTGGCTCGTCGAACAAAAAGATGAGGGGGTTGCGGACTATGGCGCGGCCGATGGCGACGCGCTGACGCTGGCCACCGGACAGCTGACGCGGAAAACGCCCCAGCAAGGGAGTGATGCCAAGCATGCGTGCCGCCTCGGCCACGCGCACCTCGACCTCTGGCTTCGGCATCTTGCGAGCCTTGAGGCCGAAGCCAATGTTCTTGGCCACGCTCATATGCGGATAGAGCGCATAATCTTGAAACACCATTGCCACGTCGCGATCGCGCGGCCGGAAATCATTGACCACTTCGCCGCCAATCTCGATCGTGCCTTGTGAGCTCTCCTCCAGTCCTGCGATGGTCCTCAGCAGAGTGCTCTTGCCGCATCCGGAGGGTCCAACCAGGACAGTGAACTCGCCGTCGGGGATGTGGAGGTCAATGCCGCGCACCGCATGGAAGGCGCCGTAGCGCTTGTGCAAGCCGGTGATTCTGACTTCGGCCATGCCTTCCCTTCCTATCCGCGAACGGCGCCGAGCGTCAGCCCGCGCACGAGATGTCGTTGAGCAAGCACTCCAAGGGCGATCGATGGCACAAGGGAGACAATGGCAAGGGCTGCGGCTTCACCATATTGTGCGCCCTGGAAGCCGATGAAGGCTCGGAAGACCGTTGGCAGCGTAAAGGCAGTTCGGCTGGTCAAAATCAGAGCGAAGAAGAACTCCGTCCAGCAGGCAATGAAGGCGAAGACAGCCGCCGCGACGATGCCTGGTGCTGCGAGCGGCACGGCAACGCGCCAGAACGCCTCCCATCTCGTGCAGCCATCGACGAGGGCCGCCTCCTCCATCGACTTCGGCATGCCGCGGAAATAGGCAAACATCATCCAAACCGACACCGGTAGCGTAAAGACCGTGTAAGCTAGGATCAGCCCGATATGGGTGTCGTACAGCCCGACGCCACGATAGATAAGGAATACCGGCAGGACGATGCCTATCGGTGGCAGGAAGCGCTGCGACAGGACCCAGAAGGACAGATGCCGGCCGCCCGTGTTGTAGCGCGCCAGACTATAAGCCATCAGCGTGCCGATCAGTGCCGAAAGCACCGTCGCCGAAAGCGAAATAATCAGGCTGTTGATAAGGCCGTCGAGACCGCGATAGGTGAACAGCGCAGCTTCGTAGTGGACAAGCGTCGGTGCGGCAGGGAACCAGACAGGCGGTACGGTGAGGTAGTCGTCGCTGGGCTTGATGGAGGTGTTGAACATCCAGTAGAGCGGCCACAGCACAAACACCAGGAAGAACCCCAGCAGCAGAATTCGGCCGATCGGCAACGACCGGCGTTTCCTGCGGCGGGCGGGCGCGACGGCGGCCATTAGACCGGTTCTACCTTCAAGAGCCGACGCACCAGCAACGTCACGATGAGCGCCGTAAAGATCAGGAACAGCCAACTTCCTGCTGTTGCTTGCGATAGATGAAACTGCGTGAAGCCGACGGTATAGAGATAATAGGAGGCCGTGTAAGTTTGTGTTCCCGGGCCACCGCCTGTCATGATGAAAATGGTATCGAACATACGGATTGCGTCGAGCAGACGGAAGGTCAGGGCCAGCAGCATCATCGGCCCGAGATGCGGGAGCGTGATCGCCCAAAAAGCCTGCCAGGCGTTGACGCCGTCAAGTTCTGCCGCCTCATAGAGATTGGGTGGGATTGCGGTCAGCCCAGCGAGCAGGATGACGAACATGAACGGCGTCCACTGCCAGACATCGGCGATGATCAGCGAGATATAGAGCCACGGGCGCTCCGTCATCCATCCTATCGTAACCTCCTGCCCCAATAGTTGCGTCAGGATATAGTTGGTCGGTCCGAAAGGCCGCTGTAAAAGCAGCGTCCAGGCCTGGCCGACGATGACCGGGCTGATGAACAGCGGCACGATCAGGATCGACATGATCACACCGCGGCCCGGAAAGCTGCGCACCATTGTCAGCGCCACCAGGAGACCGAGCACGAATTCGATAGCGACGCTGATGCCCGACAGCCATGCTGTCAGCAACAGCGACCAACGTGCTACTGGATCGAACACGACCCGCTCAAAGTTCTTCAATCCGACAAAGGCGTGGCCCGGCACCTGGAAGTCGTAGTTGATGAAAGATACCACCAGCGAGAACAGAAGCGGATAGATCGAGAGCGCCAATATCAGCAGCACCGCGGGCGCCACCAGCAGCCACTTGAAGTGACGGTCTGCCCATTGGGCAAAGGCAGACAGCCGGGGCGGTGCGCCGGCGGCCTTCAAGCGACGGATCGTGGCGGTGGGCTGCATAGGCGTATCCAAAAATCGCCGCTTAGCGGGGAGGTGTTGCGAGCCAAGCGCCCGCAACACCAATTGCTCCAGACAGCATGCCTCCCCTCAGAGGGTGACCGCCATGCCAAGTTTTTCCACCGTGTTGTCGGCAGTGGCGCCAGGCAGTTTCAAGAACTCGGTGTAGAAGCCTTTCTGCGAATCCACACCCAGTCGGTCGGTCGTCTCGTTCCACTCGGCGGCGGCCGTTTCAAGCGACGCCTTCGCATCCGCCCCAGCCCACACCGCGGTGCACATGCGGTCGATGCTCAAGAAGTAGTCCTGCGCGCCTGGCATGATCGGATCGAGCAGACCGACATTTGCCGAGTTGTTGAGGTTGGCAAGGTACTCCTTGGCACTGGGGAAGAGCGCGCCGTAGAGCTCGGACTTGAAGTGCGAGATGCGGTATGGGTCGCGTAGCGCATAGGGCAGCATGCAACGTGCCAGCGAGACGGGTGGCGAGCATACCCATTGCATGAACAGATATGCCGCCTCTGGGTTGGGCGAATCCGCGGACAGTGCCTTGTTGTAGCCGGTCGCATGTTCCGGATTTCCCGGAACGACGGCATAGCCGACCTTGCCAGCGATCTGCGACTGCGGAATGAAGTTGATTGCCGTGGCGGACTGCGAATAGTTCGCCGCCATACGGCCGCTAGGAGGCCAGGAATAGATCATCGCGACTTTGCCGGTCAGGAAAGCCGCCCACAAGGAAACGGCGTCGAGCTCGTTGTTGCCGGGGATCGAGGCCTTGTTTGCGGCGAGCATGTTTGTCAGCGTCTTGACGCCGGCATCCGACACCAAGCCGGCCTTCATGTCGTCTCCGAACAGTTTTCCGCCGTTGGCGCGGTACTGCTGCAGAAAGTCGAACTGATTGCCAGGGCTGCCCGCCTTGCGGAAATGTCCCGCGCCATAAACCTTTGGCGCCATCTGGTCGGTAATGAACTGGGCGATCTGGGCATATTCTTCCCAGGTCTTCGGCGGTCCAAGCTTGGCGTTGAACTTCGCCTGGTAAGCCTCCACCATTTTCGGATCCTCGAAGATGTCCTTGCGGTAGTAGAGAGCGAACATGTCGCCGTCGTCGAAGAACCCCCAGATCTTTCCCTTGTAGGTCGGCAGCGCCTTGTACAGGGGATGATAGTCCTCGAGGTCTGCCGGGTTCATGTATTTGGCGATGTAGTCGTCTAGAGGGGCAATGACGCCGCCATCGGCAAGCGACGGTGTCCAGGCCGGCGAGATGTCGAGAACGTCATAGGCACCCGAGCCGGCGATGTGCTCGGCGACTGCCTTGGAGTACTGGTCAGGGTTCGACAGTTCGACGACATTCGACTTCATCCCGGTAAGCTGCTCCCACATCGGCCCACTGAAATTGCGCGGATCGAGTGCCTGCAGGCCAGCCTCGTAGGTCATGTTGAGGGTGACGCCCGAATGCGCCTTGGCCGCCTCCGCCGCGCGAAAGGCGGAACCGTCCGCCGGCCCTTCCTTCGATGCTTTTAGGGCTGCGGCCTGCGCCTGGCCGAGCGGCGACGTGGCGTCCGCCAATTCCAATGTTTGCTGCGCCATCGCCCAATCCGTCATCATCCCCAGCATCGGGCCGGACACGGCCAACATGCCGGTCATCTGACCGAAGCGGGTGATGAAAGTTCGGCGGGTGGTTTCGCCGCTCATGAAGGCGTCGACCTCTGCTTCGAGACCTGCCTGAAAGTCACGTTTTTCACGATCGTTCATAGTGCTTGGTCCTCCCATTTCCATTTGCTTCACTCGTCCGCCGGCGCTGCGGTCAAGCATTTCCTCCCGTAAGGTCGCCGCAAAGGGGCCGCGGCGGCGCGCCCAAAAATCAGTGTCCTCCTAGGTTCCGAAGCGGGCGGCGAGCCCCGACAGCCTGGTCTTCCACAGCTCGCTCGAAAGAACCTCGCGATTGACCACGCCGCGCGGCTCCCGACCGCGCTGCACCTCCATTACCGCTTTGACGTCGGCGGCACCGTTGCCGGCAAAGCACTGGTCGGTCCAGCAAAGTGCGTGCGGCGCCAGGATGACATTGTCGAGTTTGAGGATCGCATCGTCTGCGTCGGGAGGCTCTTGTTCCAGCACGTCGAGACCGGCGCCGGCGATGCGGCGCTCCTGCAGCGCTTGCGACAGCGCTTTCTGGTCGACGATCGGGCCGCGCGCGGTGTTGATCAGGTAAGCTGTCGGCTTCATCAGGGCGATCCGCTCAGCGTTGACGATGTGGTGGGTCTGAGGCGACAGGGGGCAACTGACCGACAGCACGTCGGCGCGGCGAAACAGATCCTCCAGCCCGACCAGCTCGACGCCCAGGTCGGCAGCGACCCTCTTGTCGGCAAACGGGTCATGGGCAATGAATTGCATGTCAAAGGGCTTCGCCAAGCGGAAGACCTCGGCACCGATGTTGCCGATGCCCAGTGACCCAAGCGAACGCCCGACGAGGCCGACCCCCATGTGATCGGAGCGCTTCTCGAAACCAACAGACCCTTTGCGGGTGAGCGCGTCCTTTGTCAGCAGTTTGCCGGTCAGTGCCAGCATGAAGGTGATGACGGATACGGCGACGGGGCGTCGCACGCCATCGGGCGTGATGACCAAGGCAATGCCGGCTGCGGTGCAGGCCTCAACGTCGACAGTGTCGTAGCCGACCCCGAAGCGGGCAACGACGGCCAGGCGCCCGCTCCTTGGGATGCTCGTGGCATCGAAGCGATGGGCGAGGAGGATCAGCGCATCGAAATCCTCAAGTTGGTCGGCGCGAAGCGGACTGTTTGACTCCAGGAACACCATCTCGACGCCTGTCGCATTGCGCAGTGGCACCAGATCGAAATCTGGGTAGGTCGGCGAGCCGTCCGGCTTGCGGAAATCACCGGAAAGCGCCACCCTGAATTTTACGCTGTCCATCGTCTCCTCCGCTCCTATTCGCACCCGGCCCGGATCTTGGAAACCGCGTCGGCGATCGCGTCGTGCAGAACCCAAACGTCGCCTGAATAACAAATAAAATCAAAACCTTGTGCGTAGAAGTCGTGTCCCTGCGCGACGTTGGGCACCAAGCGTCCAAGCGATTTGTTGTGCTTCTTGGCGGCGGCAACGATTTTGGCCATTGCAGCAGTGAAAGTGGGGTGGGCGAAGTCGCCAGGAATGCCGAGCGAGACGGACAGGTCGAAATGTCCGACCCACAGACAATCGACCCCGTCCAGTCCCGCGATGCCGTCAATGTTCCTGACGCCGTCGGCGGTCTCTATCAGGCAGATGAACGTCGAGCGCTTGTTGGCGGCTGAGAATTTATCAGTGACCGAGCCCGGACGGTAGCGGTCATGAGCGATCTGCAGCGCCACGCCGCGGACGCCGGCAGGGTGATATTTCATGGAATTGATGATGTGCTGCGCCTGCTCGACGGTACTCACCATCGGCGCGATCAGGCCTTCGGCCCCCATATCCATGGCGCGGGCAAGGAAATGGTAGTCCTGCGATGGCACACGCACCATAACCGGCAGGTCGGCCGCCTCGAAATAGCGGATCGCACTCTTCACCGTCTCCAGGCTGAAGCCCGAATGCTCCATATCGAAAAAGACGAAGTCACAGCCAGCGGACTTCAGGATGTGACCTATACCCGGCGTCGCGAACTCGGCGACGAGCGTACCAAGTTTGACCCGCCTGTGAGAAGTTAACGCCCTGAGACTTGGCTCTGACATGCACTTCCTCCCGTTCGCCCAAAAGGGCCAATCCGCCTAGTTCTCGTCAATGCGTGGCCTCAAGAACGAGGTCGCAGGTCATCACCAACTTGGTCACGACGAGCGGCGCGCTCTGCGTATTGAATTCGTCGAAGTGAGCGGTGCGGCAGTGCTCCTCGAATGCGGCCTCGCTATCGTAAATCTCATAGAGCAGGACCCGGTCCGGTTCGCCGCGCGCCTCCGTCACGTCAAAGCGGCGGCAGCCGGCCTCGCTGCGCATCGACGCGGTTGCATTGGCGTCCACAAGTTCGCGGAATCTGCCCCGGGCACCCGGCTTGAGGCGGAAATCGACCCAGACCACGAAGCCCCTCATCACTTGGCACCTGCAATTTCCAGATAGCGCCTGGACACATATTCCAGATGCCTGCGCATAGCCGCTTCGGAGGCGTCTGGATCGCGCGCGGCGACGGCATCAAAGATTTCGCGATGAGCCTCATAGGCCTTGCGGTCTTCACCTTTGGCCAAAGTCGTGCGCCGCTGTTCGAGCAGCCATTCGGCCAACGCCGCGTGGATAGCTGTGAAGATTCGATTGCGGGTGATCACCGCCAGCACGTAGTGGAAGTCCACGTCGGTGCGCTCGAAGCGCGTCAGGTCCCCGATCGACTGTCGGTTGATTTCAAGCGCCTCTTTGAGACTTTCAATATCTTCTGGGGTGGCATTGATGGCGGCGTTGCGGGCAAGACCGACTTCGAAAAACAAACGCGCGCTCTGGAAGTCATGAACCCCGCCGGGGGCCGAAATCATGTGACGCGCCGGCCCCGAGAGGGCGTCGATCACGAATTGGGGCGTTGGCCGAGTGACGCGGGCGCGCTCGCCGGATTTCACCTCGACAAGGCCCATCTTGCTCAGATGCAGCAGGGCTTCGCGGATTGAAGGGCGCCCGACCCCAAACTGCCGCATGAGTTCCCGTTCGGATGGGAGCCGGTCGGCTTCGGCCAGCTCTCCCCCGCGGATCATCCGCTCAAGGTGCGCTGCAACCTCGTCCGAAAGCTTCCGCGGCTTGATCAGAACTCCGATCATTGGCATACCTGTTATACCAATACGCTATGGCCCCAGAGCGCCTCTGTCAACGATCCTTCTACCAACAGACGCTCGTGACCAAGTGAGAACGGTCATTGTTCTTCCTGTCAAACGAGTATCTATCGGCGTTCGCCCAACTGAGACGCCGCACAAAGTTGGAACGAATCTGGCGTAAAATTGGCTGGGCGCATCGACGCCGGCATCGAGGAGGCGCTCGCCCGCTTTGGCATCGATACTCGTGGCGCAGCAGACGGCTGGGGAGCGACACTCGACAGCGTATATGACGGAGCGATTGAGGCGCTGACCTCCCTTGATGCTAGCTTTGCAAAGGCACTAGCGATCATCGCCGAGGGCTGAGCATGGCAGACATCGATGCTACACAGCGCGTCATCGAACATCTTTTGACGCATTTCGCCTGACCAAAAGCGGGCGCAAGCAGTCCGGCGGCAACGGGCTGTAACCGACTGTCAGGTCTCGGCAGGCATTTGAGATAGCTGCCGTTCTCCATACGATCCCCAGTTGGACGATAAGACCAAGCGTCCCAACAGCCAGAAGCGGACATCGTCAACGAGTTTAATTTACGCAGCCAGGATCGACCTCGCAGTTCGGGCCGATGCGACACCCATCCGGAACGCCATAGCTCAAAACCCCTCAAGCGCTTCAGCGCAGCGTTGCAAAAGGTCAAGCTGCGTTGCGGACCTCGGGTCTGCCGTTCGTTCTCCTCCGTCACGGCTGGTATACGGAGAACCACACGCCTTCCGTGATCCCTGACCTCTCTGGGCAGCATGATCCCGACCGCTTCCTGCAACGGAGGGCGATCATTTCCACTAAATCCAATGCTTTATGAGGAAAGCCGGTGGTACCGTTGGCTGGGATCAGTTCGCCCATCAACCAACTGTTTTTGTCACGTTTTTCCTTCCTGCGGGGTGTTGTTTGTATCACAATATGTATCACAGCAGGCAGCACAATCTCGCCGCGGATATTCCGCCGGCGACACGGACAGACGGCAACTTGCATCGGCGTACGAGGGGGCTGCGCAATTTTTTGCAGAAGCAGGAACATAGCTGCATCGCCCAAGTTAAATACCGACGGCATTGGATCACGGCTTCATTCTCGCATTTCCAGTCTGCCAGAGTGCTCCGGGATTCTTTGATGCTCGAACGAATGGGCAGGACAATGTATCGCTGTCAGCTTTTGCTATCAGCCTTTGGTCTGGTGTTGTTGACGGGTGGCCTGTTCCCACAGGGCCAAGCCATGGCACAGGCGCCCTGCCCGGCCGACCACGATAAGCTGCTCGCTGTCCTCAAGGCCAATGTGAAAGCAAGCGGCGGACCTGCCAACGGTGGCTTTGAGACCAACGAATGGGCCGCTATCGTCGCCCGCGACGGCGCCGTATGCGCGATCGCTTTCAGCGGTCCCACCGCCGATTCGCAATGGCCAGGCAGTCGCCTCGTCGCGGCAGAGAAGGCCAACACGGCCAATGGACTCAGCCTGGCGCAGATGGCCCTATCGACGGCCAATCTCTACGCGGGGGCGCAGCCGGGCGGGCCGCTTTTCGGCTTGCAGGAGACCAATCCGGTCAACCAGGCCGCGGCCTATGCGGGCGATCCCAAAACGTTCGGAAGCGCCAGCGATCCCCTCGTCGGCAAGCCGATTGGAGGCGTCGTTGTGTTTGGCGGCGGGCTTGCCCTCTATGACGGCAAGAGCATCGTCGGAGGCATCGGAGTCTCCGGAGATTCCTCATGCGCCGATCACAATGTCGCCTGGCGTGTTCGCGCGGCGCTCGGCTTCGACAAGGTTCCCGCCGGGGTCAATCCCAATCGCAAGGACGCCATCGTCTACGATCTCGATCCCGGCGGCAAAAGCGCCTCGGGCTGGGGTCATCCGCTTTGTGCCGGCACCGAGGCTGACATCGCGGCGGAGCTCGGCGCCGGCGTGGGAGGCTCGATCCACAAATGAAAGGCATGCTGCACCCGGCACCAGCGCGCGTTGACGCAGGACAAGGCGCCCGCGCATTGGCGATCTGGAATTCTTTTCGCACCTGCATACTCTCGGTGATGCTGCTGGCATGCGGCCCATTCCTGAGCGGTGCCTCGGGGCCGCCATCGGCGGCGGCTATTGCGCCGCCCGCCGCCGCCGCGCCACCCGATGACGGGCAATGGACAATGCCGGCCAAGAACTACGCGTCGACCCGCTTCAGCGACCTGACCGAGATCAACGAAGGCAACGTCAAGAACCTGCAGGTCGCCTTCACCTTCTCGACCGGCGTGAACAAGGGTCAGGAAGCAGCGCCGCTGGTTGTCGGCAACATCATGTACATCGTCACGCCCTTTCCCAACATCGTCTACGCGCTCGACCTTTCCAGGCCCGGCGCGCCGATGAAGTGGAAGTACGAGCCCAACCCCGAGCCGGCGGCACAAGGGGTGGCCTGCTGCGATGTCGTCAACCGCGGCGCGGCCTTCGCCGACGGGCGTATCTTCTTCAACACGCTGGACGGCTACACGATCGCGCTCGATGCCGGTACGGGCAAGCCGATCTGGAACGCTCATATCGGCAACATCAACATCGGCGAGACAATCACCATGGCGCCGCTGGTGGTGAAGGGAAAAGTTCTGGTCGGCAATTCCGGCGGCGAAATGGGCGTCCGCGGCTGGGTGAAGGCGCTGGATGCCGGAAACGGGCATGTTGTCTGGACGGCTTATGGCACTGGACCCGACAAGGATGTGCTGATCGGCCCGGACTTCAAGCCCCACTATGACATGGACAAGGGCACAGACCTTGGCGTGACGACATGGCCGCCGGAAGCCTGGAAGATCGGCGGCGGCAATATGTGGGGCTGGATCTCCTACGATCCGGACTTGAACTTGATCTTCCACGGCACAGGCAATCCAGGACCGTGGAATCCGGATTTGCGGCCCGGCGACAACAAATGGACGTCCGGTATTTTCGCGCGTGATCCCGATACCGGAGCGGCGAAGTGGTTCTATCAGTGGAGCCCGCATGACCTCCATGACTATGACGGGATCAACGAGCAGATCCTTCTGGACATGACCTGGCAAGGCAAGCCGCGCAAGGTCCTCGTCCGACCGGAACGCAACGGCTACCTCTATATCCTGGATCGGACCACTGGCGAGGTGCTGTCGGCCACAGCCTATGGCCCGGTCAATTCCAGCAAGGGCGTCGACCTGAAGACCGGCCGCCTGATTGCAAACCCCGACAAGAGAACCGGCACCGGCAAGGTGGTGCGAGACATTTGCCCGACAGCGTCGGGCCTCAAGGACTGGCAACCATCGGCCTTTTCGCCGAGGACCGGCCTGCTCTACATCCCCCACAACAATCTCTGCATGGACGAAGAAGGCGTCGAGGTAAACTACATCGCAGGCACGCCCTATGTCGGCATGAACGTACGCATGATCCCCGGGCCGGGCGGCAATCGTGGTGCCTTCACCGCCTGGGATGTTGCCGCCGCCAAGCCGGCCTGGGTCCTGAAGGAGAACTTTCCGGTGTGGAGCGGCACCGTCGTCACTGCCGGCGATGTCGTCTTTTACGGCACCATGGAAGGCTGGTTCAAGGCGATCAGCGCCAGGACTGGCGATCTCCTTTGGCAATTCAAGACATCGTCCGGCATCATCGGCCAGCCGATAACCTATCGCGGCCCCGATGGGCACCAATATGTCGCAATTCTGTCAGGCGTCGGTGGCTGGGCCGGTGCCATCGTTTCCGGCGACCTCGACCCACGCGATGCTACCGCGGCACTTGGCTTCGTCAACGCGATGAAGGATCTAAAGAACGCTACCACGGCGGGAGGCACGCTTTATGTGTTCCGGCTGCCTTGATGGATTGGACTTGACCGTACGTCCGGCGCGAAAGGCGTTCCAACGGGTGGCGATCGGCATGGCCGGGCTCGCCTTGTTGCTCTTGCCGGCTATTGCCAATCCACGTGAGTTGAGAGTGTGCGCCGACCCGAACAACATGCCGTTTTCCAACGCCGCCGGTCAAGGCTTCGAGAACAGGATCGCGGAAATTATCGCCACTGATCTCGGCGCCAAGCTGACGTATACTTGGTGGGCGCAGCGCCGTGGCTTCATCCGTAACACGCTGAAGGCAGGCCTTTGCGATCTCGTGCCCGGCACGCCTGCCAATGTCGAAATGCTGCGCACGACCACGCCTTACTACCGTTCGTCCTATGTCTTCGTGACCCGCCAGGACGGCCCGGACGTGGCCTCCTTCAACGACCCGCGGTTGCAAGAATTGCGTATCGGTGTTCAGCTCATCGGCGACGATGGCGCCAACTCGCCGCCTGTCCAGGCGCTTGGCCGCCGCGGCATCGTCGGGCACCTCATCGGCTACCCCGTCTATGGCGACTACTCCGCTCCCAACCCTCCGGCGCGCATCGTCGAAGCTGTCGCGAACGGCGAGATCGATCTTGCCGTGGTCTGGGGTCCGCTCGCCGGCTATTTCGCCCAGAGGCAAAAGGTGTCGCTCCGGATCACGCCGGTCACGCCTCGCATCGACGGACCGCAACTGCCGCTGATGTACGACATCTCAATGGGTGTTCGGCGCGAGGACGATGCGCTGCGTGGCGATGTGAATAGCGCGCTTGCCAGACACAAGGCCGAGATCGACGCGGTTCTGGCGCAATACGGCGTACCGCGTCTGGACATGGCCGGGAGTCCGGCGCGATGAGGCAGGCTCTGGCGATGTTGCTGCCCTTGACGCTGACCCTGGTCGCCTGCCAGCGCGAGGAGCGCGACACGCGACCGCAATCGGCGCTCGGCTCAGGTGAGCAGCCGACGCCTGTGACCACGTTGGAGCCGGGCGGACAGCGCCCCTCCCCCACCGACAACAAGGCGGCGAGCTTCGAGGCCAACGCCTTCCACATGAGCGAGGGCAAACGCCTGTTCGGCTGGTTCAACTGCTCGGGCTGCCATGCCAATGGCGGTGGCGGCATGGGCCCGGCGCTGATGGACGAGAAGTGGCTCTACGGCAGCTCGATCGAAAGCATCCACGCCACGATCCGCGACGGCAGGCCGAACGGGATGCCGAGCTTCGGCCAGAAGATACCCGACGACCAGATATGGGAGCTGGCGGCATATGTGCGTGCACTGGGCGGCAACGCGCCCTCCTCCGCCGCGCCGCAACGCAATGACGGCATGATGGTGCATCCCTCGGAAAACCGCCTGCCGGATGCCGCGACACTGGGCAAATCACCGTGAAGCGCCCGGCTTCGATGACCTTCGCCCTCTGTGTCCTGCTTCTTCTGCAGGGATGCGCAGGCTGGCAGTCGGCGCTGGATCCGAAAGGCCCCGCAGCCGGCGAGTTGGCTTGGCTGATCTGGTTCTTCACCGCGCTTTGCGCGGTTGTGTGGGTGCTGGTGATGATCGCGCTCGCAGCACCGCTGGTCATGCGATCGCGTCCTGGCGATGAACCCCTCTTACTCGACGAAGCGGCCGAACGCCGCAAGATGCGCGTGGTCGCGTCCGCCGTCGGACTGACCGCCATCATCCTGATCGGACTGACGCTGTTAAGCTTTTTCGCCAACAGGACGCTGGCTGCGATCGGCTCGGAGGCTGTGCTGACAATCAAGGTGACCGGGCACCAGTGGTGGTGGGAGTTGCGCTACGAGGATGCTACGCCGAGCCGCATCCTGACGACGGCAAACGAGATC